>JAAYSG010000082.1 GCA_012518435.1 Bacillota bacterium | reverse complement strand
CTGTCATAGTTAATACGACCTTTCTCATTAGACTCACCCCGCCGTGAAATAATCCAACGGGATTGTTTTCTTCGCCCGGGACATTTTCCCTTGTCGTCTAATGAGACATTATCGCTTTTCCGCTAGTTTCTACAATCTTGGGGAAAATTCATCTTGACAAATGATGAGCTTTCTTGTATTGTATAGCTAGCAGAAAAAGACACCTTTAAGCTGGTTCTGAGAGACCGGCAAGGGGTTTAAAAATGTGTGATGCTGTCTATGCTCAGCATATCGAATTTGTCTAACACACAAAACCTTCTTGCCGGCGGCAAGAAGGTTTTTTGCTTCCTCGGAAAGGGGGTGAGGAAAACTGTACTTGCGTACTAAGACTGAGTTATTGGACAAAACCGCTATGCGTCGGGCACTGACCCGAATAGCCCACGAGATATTGGAAAAGAATAAGGGCACCAGGGATTTAATGTTGGTCGGTATTCGGACCAGGGGGGCGCCCTTGGCCCAGCGGCTGGCCAATAAAATTGAAAAAATTGAGGGTGTGAAGGTTCCCATAGGCAGTTTGGATATTACCCTTTACCGTGATGACCTTATTGAGCGGAATTCACATCCGGTGCTCTCCGAAAGTGATTTACCCCAAAGTGTACAGGATAAGGTAATTGTTTTGGTGGATGATGTCCTTTTTACGGGTCGGACTGTCAGGGCCGCCTTGGATGCCCTGGTGGATTGTGGCCGTCCCCGGCGAATACAACTGGCGGTTTTGGTTGACCGGGGGCATCGGGAATTACCGATTCGAGCTGATTATGTGGGGAAAAATGTTCCAACTTCCCGAAGGGAAACAATCGCAGTAAGGGTAAAGGAAATTGACAAGGAAGACAGGGTTCTCCTTCAGGAAAAAATTGAATTATCCCCTTGAAATCGGTCCCGTGAGGCTGATAAGGGTAGCAGATAGCTTCTGCCTCCTTATCGGTGTTTAACCAGAGGAGGTTTTTTTTAGGACAATTTTTAACCTTGAAAGGAGAGGTTCACCATGGAAAAAAACTATGTTGATGTTCAGGAAAGATTACCACTACTAAAATCCATTCCCCTCAGTGTCCAGCACCTCTTTGCCATGTTTGGGGCAACGGTTCTGGTGCCCATGTTAACAGGGCTTGATCCCGCCATTGCCCTTTTTACCAGTGGTATTGGGACCCTAATCTTTATACTTGTTACCAAGGCCCAAATTCCCGCTTACCTTGGTTCTTCCTTTGCATTCATTGCATCTATTATGTATGCGGTTAAAACCTGGGGTTATGAGGCAGCCCTGGCAGGTGCCTTTGCTGCCGGTTTAGTTTACATTCTGGTTTCATTGGTTATTATGTGGCTTGGAACCGGTTGGATCGAACGCCTCCTATCTCCCGTTGTTGTGGGCTCGGTTATTATCGTCATAGGTTTGGGGCTGGCTGAAACCGCCTTGGATATGGCCGGCTTGCTCCCGGGAGAAGGTGGAGAAATAATTAACATTTTTTCTTCACCGGAGGTCTGGGTTTCCCTTTTCACCCTGGCTGTAGCCATCGTTGTCTCCATCTTTTTTAAGGGCTTTCTGGGGGTTATACCTGTATTAATTGGGATTGTGGCCGGTTATGTACTATCCTTGGCCTTGAACCTAATTGACCTAACACCTGTGCAGGAGGCCAGTTGGTTTGCCCTACCCAACTTTACCTCTCCCTTGGGCCTCTTACTAAACAACCCCAAGGCTGCCCTGCCAGCAATGGTACTCATGGCACCTGTTGCCATAGTAACCCTTGCAGAACACATCGGAGATATTTTGGTACTGAGTAATGTGGTTGGACGGCCCTACATCAAGGAGCCTGGTTTACATCGGTCCATTTTAGGTGACGGTATTGCTACTGCCGTGGCATCATTCTTTGGGGGTCCCCCCAACACCACATATGGCGAAAATGTTGGGGTTCTGGCCATAACCAGGGTATACAGTGTTTGGATTACCGGCGGCGCTGCCGTGTTGGCCATTATGCTTGGATTTGTCCAAAAGGTTGGTGCTCTAATCCAGACAATCCCGGCCCCCGTTATGGGTGGAATAAGTATTCTCCTCTTTGGTATCATTGCTTCCTCTGGACTGCGGATGTTGGTGCAAAGCGGTATTGATTACAGCCAAAAGAGAAATTTGGTTATTTCCTCAGTTATTTTGGTGCTGGGAATTGGTGGTGGTGCCATTAGTATTGGTTCCTTCGCCCTCCACGGTATGCCTTTGGCAACGGTTATTGGTGTTTTGCTCAATTTGATTCTCCCCGGTGAAGGTGGCCTGGCGGAAATAGCGGCAGACGGGGACCAAAGTGGAGAGGAAGAAGAGCGGGGATAATAAATATATAACGTTCAAGGGCCGACATTATGTCGGCCCTTGGCATTATGTACCGGCACGGGAAAAGTCCAACGGCTGAAGGTCCCAAGGCCACCCGGTGGGGGGTGGGGAAGAAGAAACATGGATGGGGCAAACTTTGTAGCCGCCATTATATCTAAGGTACGTTTGGTGGTGTGGAAGGATGCGGGGAATTAATCTTCCCCCTCCTGGTCAATTATCTTAAGTTTGGCTAGGTCCCTCTTTCGGGGTGTAATGAAAATTGTCTTATGGCCATTATAGATTACCATTCCGGGACGGGCCCCCCTTGGTTTACGGACGTTTTTAACCCGGGTATAGTCCACTGCAACTTGGTTTGACCAACGGCCGTTGCTGTAATAGGCAGCCAAGAGGGCAGCATCCTCCAAGGTTGATGCGGGGGGTACTTTTCCGGCGGGACAGCGGACAATCACGTGGGAGCCGGGAATACCTTGGGCATGGAACCAGTAGTCCTCCCCTTTGGCTAAGCGGCGGGTTAGATAGTCATTTTGGCGGTTATTTTTGCCGACTAGTATGGTAAAACCATCGCTGGACCGGTAGATGGTAGGGTGGGGGGTGGAGGGTGCCTTGTCATGTTTTGCCCTTTTCCCATGGACCACGTATTGTTTTTGGCCAAACCCCTGGGATATAAGCTCTTTTTCAATCTCCGCAATCTCCTCATCGTTACTGGCGTGAAAAAGAGCCAGGGCTACACTTTCCAAGTAGGTTAGGTCATCCTTGTTTTTGGTTAACTGATGTTGCAGTTGCGGTTTGCCCTTCTTACTTTTTCTATAGCGGTGAAAATACCTTTGGGCATTGGCAGCTGGGGTAAGGTTTGGTTCTAGGGGGATTTCAATCTTTGCCTTGGCGGGACTTTGATAATCCACCACCTCTATGTAGGAATCCCCCGGTGAAATGCGGAAGAGATTTGCCGTAAGCAACTCACCCATATATCGGTACTTTTCCCCTTCTTGTATCTTTTCCATCTCAGCCTCTTGCTGGGCTATGGTTTTTTTGAGACGATTCATTTCCTTTTCAATTGCCCCCTGTAGTTGTTGCCTTCGTATTATGCCCGCCTGTTGGGTTTCTTGCTGATAATAATAAAGATCAGCCGCCGTGTTGAGCCGCGAACAAGGAAACTGTTCGTGTCCTTCAAACTGGTGTAAGGGGATGAAGGAGAAGGCAATGGGAAACTTATTTTGGTCAAGGACAACAGATGGCTCCAGGGCATGGTTTTCTACCACATCTACCAGTTGGGAAAAATGCTGCCAGAGGAGACGCAATTGCTGCCGGTCTAGTTCCCTGGGAAGTACCTCAGGCGACAATGAGGCTCTATGTATTAGCTCCTTCGCCAAAAGGGGACCAATACCGGCAAAGACCCGGATTATCGCCTGGGGCAATGGTTCATTACGCACCTGGAGGCTGGAATAAAAGTTTAACTCTTTTACTTGGCGTGGATCTATTTTTTCCTGGGCCGGAGGAAGGGTGTAGGGCAAGCCGGGAAGAATTTGCCGATAACGGCTCATGGAAGGGGTCACACGTTTAATGCTGTCAAGGATTTCCCCCCCTTCTTCCCTGGAGAGGATGATGTTACTATGTTTTCCCATAATTTCCAAGGTCACTACCCGCTGGATGGGTTCACCCAATTCATCGTTTGTTTGGAAATGGAAATTTAAGATCCGTTCAAAGTGGGGACGTTTTATGGCAATTAGATGGCTTCCCGTTAAATGTTTCCGGAGCAAAAGGCAAAAATGCGGCGGTTTGGTGGGGTTTTTCCGGTCTCTGTCTGTTAAATGAACCCTGGCTTGGCGGGGGTGGGCAGATAATAAAAGTTGCAAACTCTCCCCCGGCCGCCGGAGATGCAAAATTATTTCGTAGGGGGATGGTTGATATATTTTATTGACACGGGCTGGTAACAGCATTTGCTCTAGTTCATACTGTAGGGCGGTGAGAACAAAGCCATCCATGGACATATTGTTTCTCCTTCATGAGTTATAATTTGCCTACTCCTTAAGGCGCTAAGGATGGGGGGCGAAATGGTGACATGGCGGGTAAGGCCACATGCTATTCCCCTAACACCTTGCACTTAATTGTACCCTAACTGGCCTTTGTCCACAACCTGATACTCCCAAAAGGGGGATTTCCACCCCGTCTGCCCCCTCTGGGGCCACAAAGGCCGGGCAATTGACAATTTGTTTACCATTAGTTGAAACCCCTATTGCATTCATATGCTAAAGTTTATCTAGAACCTTACCCTAGGGGGGGAACTAATGGCACGGGGAAAAAGAATACTGGAAATTGATGCCCTCCGTGGCATAGCCGTATTACTGATGGTCTTTAGCCATGGTCTCCACTGGTCTTACACTGGTACTGCCCACGATATAGTTAGTTTTTTCTCCCACTTGTCCCCGGGGGATTTGGCCGCACCACTTTTCTTCTTCACGGCTGGTCTTTCCCTTTATTACTCCCTCACCACCCTATTGGGGCGCCGGTATACCCTAACTGATTTGCAAAAACGCTATACCAAACGTCTTGCAAAGAACTTTATAGTTGGCGTTGCCCTGTCTCTGACTTGGGGGGTACTTCAAGCCCAGGCCATCACCATATTCATTTTGCTAACCAGTATCTTATTTCTACTGCAACACTTTTCCTTCCGGCAGATGCGAATTTATATACTGGCCCTTATCGCCTTGGCTCTGGGATTACATCTTTTCCCCTTCCCCAACAAATGCAGTATTTTGTCGGGGCAATTTCCCATTTTTGCCATCCTTGTTTTCAATGGGGCGGGTTTTTACTTTGCCCCCAATCTTTGCAGGCCAAAGGCGCATTATCGCTCCTTGGTACCGGGTCTGGTTTTTATTGCCAGCGCCCTATGCCTTGGGAAGGCGGGATTTTCCTTGGCCAGGCCCGATGCGCCCCTTGCCTTTATAATCCTGGGTATTGGTCTTAGTCTACTGCTCCTTGGCCTTCTAAACTTTGGGGTTTTAAAAAACACCCAAATTTACTCCTTCATATGTGGGGTGGGTAGGGATGCTCTTTTTCTCTTCGTATTCCATTATTTAGCCTTTTATCTACCCCTTTACTTGCTTGGTTTCGGAAATAAAATGGGGATCCATGGTGCCTTGGGCTTCGCCAGCATCATGGTCATTGCCATCATTATAACGGCAAAAATGCGGGAACACAGCACTTTTTCAATATATCAATTGATCGATGCCCTTTTTCTCATCGGGGCACAATATATCGGCCGCCTTACCGACATGCCAATGCGGGGTGATTTGCAAAATCAGCCGCTGGAAGAATAACAGTTGGCAAGGAAATTATATTTAGCACAAGCACACTTCCCAAGTGAGGGCCGGTGTGTTTTTTTAATGTTAGAGAGCAAGGGTTATTGCCCTTGGGCGGCGAATATTATTGGCGGGACCAAGAGGTGATCAGCAGTGGACAAACCCAAACATGCCCTTCTTATAGAGGATGATATTGATATATGTGAGTTACTCCGCATTATCCTGCGCTCGGAATCCTTTCAAGTTGACATTGCCCATGATGGGCTGGAGGGGCTCAGACTTGCTCGTGCCCATGCTTACAATATCATAATCCTTGATCTTATGCTCCCGGAATTGGACGGCTGGGAGGTATGTCGGCAACTGCGTAGTGATTCTTCCACCCGTAGTATTCCGATTATAATGCTGACTGCCAAGGGGGAGGAATCCGACAAGGTATTGGGATTGGAGCTGGGTGCTGATGATTACATCACCAAACCCTTTCGACCACGGGAATTCCTTGCACGAGTTAGGGCGCTTCTGCGCCGTTCCCATGACTATAATCGACCGCCCCGGGTACTAAAATTTGCTAGACTCAGCATTGATTCTGGTGGATATTCCGTTAGACTGCAAGGAAGGGAAATAAACCTGACACCAAAGGAGTTTGAACTCTTATTGGCCCTTGCCCATAATGAGGGCCAAATTTTGAGTCGGGAGCAATTGCTGGAAAGGGTCTGGGGCTTTGATTATACAGGTGGAACCCGGACCATCGATGAACATGTAAAGAGAATCCGGCAAAAATTTTCTGCAGTGGACAGCAAATGCACTTATATCCAAACAGTATGGGGGGTTGGCTATAAATTTGAGGTGAAAGAAAATGTTCCATAAATGGAAACCCGGAAGCCTGTTCGGTAAATTGCTTGCCGCCCATTTGGTGGTTATTGTCATTACCATGTTGGTTGTTGGGTTTTTTCTCACCTATCTGGTGGAGAAGTACTTTTTTAGTGCCCGGGAATATGAATTAGTAACTAAGGCGGAGAATGTGGCAGGCATGCTGGCAGATGAATTTCATAGGGGAAGTTTCGATGAGGTTGAAAAAATGGCTCAGACTTTGGCCTATTCCCTGGATATGAAGATAAGGGTGTTTTTGCCCAATAAAGAAGAAATAGTAACCGCCCTTCCAAAGGATGAAGTGGGTGGGGATGAGGTGGGGCTTGAAGAGGGTGAAATTGATCAGGTTTTGGAAGGCAATACCATGTCTAAAAAAATGTATGGACCGGGCATACAACAAATATTAGTTGCCATGCCGGTTATGCAGGAATCCCAGGAGGAGGTAATAAGTGGCCTTCCGCCGAAAATAATGGGGGTTATTACCGTCAATGCACCCCTCACGGGGATTACCGCTACCATTGCCCAGATTAGCCGCCTCACCCTATATTCTGGTATTTTAGCTGCCGTCATTGCAGGCATCTTGGCTTTTTCCCTGGCCAAAAATATCTCCCTGCCCCTGCAAGCAATGACCAAGGCTGCCCGGGAACTGGTAAAGGGTAATTTCAAAAGCAGGATTGAGGTGAATACTTCGGGGGAATTACAGGAGTTGGCCGCTACTTTTAATCAGGCCGTTGACGAGGTAGAAAAGACCGTAGCAGAACAGAAACGCCTGCAGGCACTGCAGCAAAATTTGGTGGCCAATGTTTCCCATGAATTCCGGGCCCCCCTGACTTCTATACAGGGATTTGCCGATGCTATGTTGGAAGGTTTTGTAACGGAGGAGGAAAGAGAAAGGTACCTAAGGGTGATTCTGGACAATACATTGCATTTAAATCGCCTTGTTAATGATCTATTGGAATTATCCAGCTTAGAAAGTGGCCATGTTCAGTTTAAATGGGGAAGTGTTTGCCCGCGGGAGTTGGCTGCCAAGGCCCTACACAGTATCGAACCCAAGGCCCGGGAAAAAAACATCCTTTTAAAACATCACTTTGCGCGGGAATTGGCCTTGCTCTGGGGGGATGAAAATAGGCTCTACCAGGTATTGATTAATCTCCTGGAAAATGCCATTACTTATACCCCGCCCCTGGGGCAAATTTCTCTAATTGTAGAGGGTAAAGATGATAAAATCATCTTTACTGTCCGGGATAATGGCAGCGGTATTCCCGCATCTGACCTTCCCCACATTTGGGATCGTTTTTTCAAGGTCGATAAGGCAAGGAATAGGGCCCAAAAAGGTAAGGGATTAGGCCTTGCCATTGCTCGGGAACTTGTCCACCTACACCACGGCCAGGTAACAGTAAGCAGTACTCCCGGGCAGGGAAGTAGTTTTTCGGTTTTGCTCCCCGCATTTTTCCCCCCAGAACAGAATATGAATTAGGTAGGAATTATGGGGATATTTGTTATAACTTTGCCCAAAGCCTTTCCGGGGTGAGTACTGGGGGGAGTAAAAGCACCATGCAAGATTGGCATAATATGACAGGGGATGAAGCCTGTCGCTACTGGCAGTCGAAACCGGAATATGGGCTGAGCCCAACAATTATTGCAAAAAGGCAAAACCAATTTGGCTCCAATAACCTCCGACAGAAAAAAGGGATCTCCCTTCCCACAATTTTACTATCCCAGTTCAAAGATTTTATGGTGATAGTTTTATTAGCCGCTGCAATCCTTTCCGGATTTTTGCAACAATGGGATGATGCAATTACAATAATGGCAATTGTAGTCATTAATGCCTTCTTGGGCTTTATGCAAGAATATAAGGCTGAACGCTCCTTGAGGGCCCTAAAACAGCTCAGTGCTCCCATGGCCAAGTGTCGACGACAGGGGGAATTAATGATAATTCCGGCAGCGGAACTAGTGCCGGGTGATATTATTGAACTAGAGTCCGGTGACCGTATACCCGCTGATGCCCGGTTACTGTCAGTGTTCAATTTAGAATGTGATGAGGCTGCCCTAACGGGTGAATCAGTGCCCCGGAGTAAATTTGCAAACATTATCGACACGGCTGATATACAGCTGGGTGATAGGCGCAATATGATATATGCTGGCACAACGGTAACCCGGGGCAAGGGCCTGGCAATTGTGGTGGCCACGGGAATGAGAACCCAAATAGGACAGATCGCCGGGATGCTGGAAGGGGTTGCCAGCGAACCCACGCCCCTTCAGCAACGCCTAACCCACTTGGGACGATGGTTGGTGGCGGTCTGCCTACTAATTTGTCTTGTGGTTGTTGTTTTGGGAATATGGCGGGGTGAACCCGTTTTTAATATGATTATGGCGGGCATAAGTCTGGCTGTGGCCGCGATACCCGAGGGTTTGCCGGCCATTGTCACGGTGGCCTTGGCCCTGGGGGTGCAAAGGATGATACGCCGCCGGGCGGTGGTGAGAAAACTTCCGGCAGTTGAAACCTTGGGTTGTGCCACGGTTGTCTGTTCGGACAAGACTGGTACATTGACTAAAAACGAGATGACTGTAAAGGAGATCTTTGTCAACAGGCGTGTAATTACAGTAACAGGAGATGGATACGTCCCCCAGGGGACCTTTTGGTATGGGGACAATAGGGTACCAAAGAATGAAAAACATCTAACCCAGGCTTTAACCATTGCCGCCCTTTGCAATAATTGTCTGCTAAAGGGGGAAGGCCGGGCAGGCAAGAACCATCTGGTAAATGTTTTTTCCGGAAAAAAATGGACTATTTGGGGTGACCCAACGGAGGGGGCCCTCTTAACTGTGGCAGCCAAGGCTGGTATTTGGCGGGGCAAACTAGAAGAACAACTACCCCGGGTATACGAAATCCCCTTTGAGGCAGAACGCAAATTAATGACTACCGTTCATTCTTTGGGTGAAGGGAAAGGATTCCTGCTTTGTACCAAGGGAGCTCCAGATCGCATTTTGGACCTGGCGACAGATGTTTATCAAGATGGTATGATAAAAAAACTGCATAGGGAAGATAAAGTGGAAATACAAAGGGCAATTACCACCATGGCGGGGAGGGCCCTGCGCGTGCTGGCAGTAGCCATGGGCACATCTCAAGAATACCCCGATCTGGTGGAAGACAAATATTTGGCAGAGGGATTGACCTTTGTGGGCCTGTTGGGTATGCTTGATCCTCCTCGCCGGGAAGTACCCAAGGCCATAAAGAGTTGTCATAATGCGGGCATAAAGGTTGTCATGGTCACCGGTGACCATCCCGATACAGCGGCTGTCATTGCCCAAGAGCTAGAGATATTGCAGGCTGGGGATAAAATTATGACCGGTCAACAGTTGGACAATATCAGTCAAATTGAATTGGAAAGGACTGTTAACGGAATCTCTGTCTATGCCCGAGTATCACCCCGCCACAAGCTGCGCATAGTGAGGGCACTAAAAAAACAAGGGCACATTGTGGCAATGACCGGTGATGGCGTAAATGATGCACCGGCTGTTAAGGAGGCGGACATTGGCATCGCCATGGGCATTAGTGGAACAGATGTTACCAAGGAAGCCTCGGCCATGATTATACAGGACGATGATTTTTCCACCATAGTGGCTGCCATTGAAGAGGGAAGAAATATTTATGATAATATACGCAAATTTATCCGTTATCTTTTGGCCTGCAACACCGGCGAAGTTATGACAATGTTTATCGCTGCCCTCTTAAAATTACCCTTGCCCCTGATCCCAATACAAATACTTTGGGTTAATTTAATTACCGATGGCCTACCGGCTCTGGCTTTGGGTATGGAGCCGCCGGAGGTGGGTATTATGAAGAGGGCCCCCCGTCACCCGGATGAGGGCATCTTTTCCCGGGGTTTAACGGGTCTCATTGTGGGGCGGGGTTTTCAGATAGCCCTTTGTACGCTCTTAGCTTTTTTATTGGGCACCTATAGTGCAGCTGGCAACATAACCCTTGCTAGAACCATGGCCTTTACGACATTGGTAATGCTACAACTTGTTTATGTCTTTGAATGTCGTTCGGAAACGGAATCTGGTTTAATACTTAGGGGGAATTGCTATCTCATTGCTGCAGTACTCATCTCCGTTTTTTTGCAGCTCCTGGTATTATATTATCCACCTTTTAATGCGAATTTCCAAACCCTACCTTTAAATTATAGGAACTGGATAATTATTATCGCAATAGTATTGTTGCCAACACTAATCCAGCTTTTCTTCCCCCTGCGTAAAAGGAAAGAATCATTATCAGAGCGGTAATATCCTTATCAAATCCCCAATATTGCCCGAATTGGGCAGGAATTACTTGTCTGGAGAAGAATAGCTCATCAGGGGGAAAAATCATAATAGGGGTCAATGGGGTGAATAATAAAAATGCACAGTATGACGGGATACGGTCGCGGTGAAGGAATTTGCGGGGAAGAACACCTTTGGGTTGAAATGCGCTCATTGAATCACCGCTACCTGGAATGTGCAATAAGGTTACCGCAGGGTTACAATTATCTGGAAGAGGAAGCCCGGAAGCTAATAACAGGGCACCTGAAAAGGGGTAGGGTGGAGGTAAATATTAATGTTGCCCCCGAAGGGAGAAAAGCACAAGCAATAAGAATTGACAATGCTTTGGCCTTGACATATTATAATGCTTTGAAGGAATTATCCAATTTGCTCAGCATCAAATTTGAACCAAATATTGATACCTTTACTGCCTATCCGGGTATATTTCTTCTGGAGGATAGGGAGCCGGATCGGGAAAATGCTGGCCGGGCGCTGGATATCGCCCTCAGGGCTGCCCTTGGAGAATTGCTACAAATGCGGAGGGCGGAGGGTAACACCCTAAAAAGGGATATTACACATAGAATTAATAGAATTGAGCAGGTTATTAAGGATATCAAGAATCGGGCCCCCCAGGTGGTTGAGGATTATCGCAAGAAGCTGAAGGAAAGGCTTTCCTGTCTTTTGGCAGAGGGTGCGTTGGAAGAGGAAAGGTTGTTTACGGAAGTTGTCTATTTCGCTGAAAGGGCCAATATTGCTGAAGAATTAGTGCGTATGTCCAGCCACATTAACCTATTCCGTGCGGCATTGGCCGAATCTGGTGCCATTGGCCGTAAATTGGAATTTATCCTCCAGGAAATGCACAGGGAAGTCAACACCATTGGTTCCAAGTCAGGGGATGCTCTTCTGGCCCGGAGTGTTGTGGAACTAAAAAGTGAACTGGAGAAAATACGCGAACAGTTACAAAATGTAGAGTGATAATCCTTAGGAGGAGGAATAAAAAGTGGAAATAAGACTTATCAACATTGGTTTTGGTAACATTGTTTCAGTAAACCGGATTATAGCCATAGTTAGTCCTGAATCAGCCCCCATTAAACGAATTATCCAGGAGGCCAGGGACAGGGGTATATTAATTGATGCTACCTATGGGCGCAGAACCCGGGCTGTTATAATTACCGATAGCGAACATGTTATCCTATCAGCAGTTCAACCGGAAACTGTTGCCAGCCGCTTAGCCAATAGGGAAAATGATGAAGACAAACAAATTTAATTTTCCCACGGATTTTGCTATACAACTTGAAGGGAAGGAAGATAGTTGACAGAAGGACTTCTTTTAGTAATATCAGGCCCCTCGGGTGTTGGCAAGGGCACTTTGTGTAAAGCACTTCGCCAGGCCTTACCTGAGCTGGGCTATTCAATTTCTGCCACAACCCGTCCTCCGCGGCCGGGGGAACAAAATGGCGTTGAATACCTTTTTTTGTCCCGGGAAGATTTTGCGGCAAAAATTGAAAAGGATGAGTTTCTAGAATGGGCCTTGGTCTATGGAAACTACTATGGGACCCCACGGGCACCGGTGGAAAGGGACCTACGGAGGGGCAAGGATGTTATTTTGGAAATAGATATGCAAGGGGCTCGGCAGATTAAGGAACGGTTTCCCGAGGGTGTTTTTGTTTATTTGCTTACTCCATCCTTAGAGGAGCAAAGGCGCCGGATTGAGAAACGGGGCACAGAAAATACTGCAAGCATATTGGACAGGTTAGGTAAAGTCCAGGAAGAATTAAAACATATCAACTGGTATGATTATGTAATTGTAAATGATAAGATTGCCGCTGGGGTAGACAAGCTGAAATCCATAATCACAGCGGAAAAATCTAGGGTAACACGCAACAGGAAATGGCTTGACAAATTAGTCAAGGCCAGTAAGGGGGAAAAGAATTGATAGAACCCAGTTTTGATGATCTGTTACAAAAAACTGACAGTAAATATACATTGGTAATAGCGGCTGCCAAAAGGGCGAGGCAATTACTGCAAAATGATACTGCACTGAAAAAGGAGGGCAAGGCTGTCAAACCGGTATCCCTTGCTTTGCGGGAAATTGCCGCTGGCAAGTTGCGCTGTGAACGAAAAAGGTAGCTGTATCTAGATTAAACCCATGGAAGGGAAGAAAAGATTGTGGCAAAGACAGTAATTGTGGGTATTACCGGTAGTATAGCCGCCTACAAGGCGGCTGAAGTGGTGCGGGGACTTAGCAAACAGGGCATGGAGGTACATGTGATGATGACTGAAGGGGCTTGCAAGTTTATTACGCCCCTTACCTTGGAAACCCTCTCCGGAAACCCTGTTGCGGTGGATATGTTTAGTGAATACCAAAGGGAAAAGGTGCCGCATATTGCCTATGCAAAACAAGCGGATCTGGTCATAATTGTCCCGGCAACGGCAGCAACAATTGGCAGGTTGGCGACGGGTATTGCAGATGATATGATCGGTGCTACAGTATTGGCCACCAGAGCACCTGTTTTGCTTGCCCCGGCTATGAATAGCCAAATGTACAATCATCCCCTAGTGCAGAATAATTTGCAGCGCCTGGAGGA
This sequence comes from Bacillota bacterium, assembly GCA_012518435.1. Lineage (GTDB taxonomy): Bacteria > Bacillota > DTU030 > DTU030 > DTU030 > JAAYTH01. The sequence goes on along the minus strand of JAAYSG010000082.1, from coordinate 2,426 downwards.
AATTGGCTATGAAGTCATAACTCCGGCCCTCGGTGAACTGGCATGTGGTGATGTGGGGGACGGCCGCTTGGCCGATGTTTCCCATATATTGGAACAAGTTATAGGTAAATTAGGAGGTCAGAATGATTTTCAGGGTAAGAATATCTTGGTGACGGCAGGACCCACTCGGGAATTTATCGATCCCATCCGCTTCATTTCTAATCCCTCCTCCGGAAAAATGGGTTATGCCCTGGCTCAGGCAGCCGCTGATAGAGGTGCCAACGTGGTCTTGATTAGTGGGCCCACGGGGGAGAAACCACCGACTAAGGGCAAGGTTGTCCGGGTCACTACAGCCGCTGAAATGCTACAGGAAGTGATGAAGTATTTTCCCAAGATGGATATAGTAATTAAGGCTGCCGCAGTTGTGGACTACCGTCCCCAATCCAGGGCTGTGCAGAAGATAAAAAAAGGGGACGGGCAAATACAACTGAGCCTAGAGAAAAATCCCGACATTCTGAAGTTGCTTGGTAGTCGGAAGGGCGAGAAAATATTGGTGGGATTTGCGGCCGAAACTCAAGACTTGGTGAAAAATGCCCGGGAAAAATTGACAGGCAAAAACTTGGATCTCATTGTCGCCAATGATGTGGGGCAGGCCGGGGCGGGATTTTCCACGGATACCAATATTGCCCATGTGCTACACCGGGATGGAAGAGTGGTGGAATTTCCCCTTGGTACAAAAACCCAGCTCGCTCACCTTATTTTGGATGAGGTGCTATCTATTGCCGGGGCTGAAGTATAGGAAGTCCACCCTTTTATTTTGCCATACCATTGGCAAGGGGAGAGCAATCAAAGTGGAGGGGAATGCGCGCATAAATATAAGGCGCGCTTTTCTAGTGTCTGGAAGGTTTAGGGGCCATTGCTGAAGAACCAATAACCATGGCCGAAGGGAGGAATTTATAGTGGAAGAGGGAAACTATGCCGGTGTTGTAGTTGATCTTGACATTCCTGCCGCCGATAAGGTCTTTCACTATCGAATTCCAGCCAACCTACAAAAAACCGTTGGTGTGGGTGATCAGGTGCTTGTCCCCTTCCAACATCGTTCAATTGCTGGCTATGTGGTCAGGCTCATAAAGGAACCTGCGGTCCCCCGGGTGAAAAATATTATCCGGAGGATATCACCCCGCGTGCTAACGGGAGAGAGAATAAAATTGGCAGCCTGGATAGCTTTGCGATATAATTGTTATTTGATAGAGGCCCTACGGCTTCTTCTTCCACCCGGGGGTGGTAAGGAGGTAAGAAGTAGGGGGGGAAAATTGGTAATTTTAGATAAACCACGGGAGGCAATTGAAGAAGCCTTGGTGCATTTAAGGCAAAGGGCACCAAAACAGGCCGCAATCCTCAACTATCTCCTCCAGGCTAGCAATCCAGTTGCGCCCACGGAGGTTATTGGGGCCGTTGGGTGCAGTCCCGCCCCTTTAAAGGCCCTGGCGACCAAAGGAATTGTCTCCATTAGGGAACAGGCTCCACTTCCCCTGCAATCCTTTAATCATGATGTATTTGTTTCACCCCCGCCCACAAGACTGACACCTGACCAGGAAAGTGCCTATGGGAGCATTTGCCAATCAATGGAGGATAAATCCCCTAGCCGTTTTCTCCTTCACGGTGTCACGGGGAGCGGCAAAACGGAAGTATACTTACGTGCCATAGCCAAAAACCTGGAATACGGTAGGGGAGCCATAGTACTGGTGCCGGAAATATCCCTTACACCCCAAATGGTGGCCCGCTTTCGAGCTCGGTTTGGCCGTAAGGTAGCCATACTTCATAGTCGCTTGTCCCTTGGGGAAAGATACGGGGAATGGTGGCGGATAAGACGGGGTGAGGCACCCATTGTGATTGGAGCGCGATCTGCCATCTTTGCCCCGGTACCGGCCTTGGGTTTAATAATCTTGGATGAGGAACATGACAGTAGTTATAAACAGGATGTTAATCCCCGTTACCAGACCCGGGAGGTAGCCGAATTTCGCAGTCAGAGGGAAGGAGCGGTTTTAATTCTTGGCAGTGCAACACCAGCTGTGGAAAGTTATTACCGCACCCGGGCTGGCCATTACCAATTGCTATTTTTGGGCAGCCGGATCGGGGAAGGGAAAATGCCGGAAATAGAGTTAATAGATATGCGTAGTGAATTTGAAGCTGGCAATAGGAGCTTTTTGAGTCGCAGTCTACAAAGGGATTTGGAGAGGGTTTTAAAAAATGGGGAACAGGTTGTTCTATTTTTAAACAGGCGTGGATTTGCCAGCTTTATCCTTTGTCGCCAATGTGGCTATGTGGCCCTTTGTCCCAATTGCAATGTTTCCCTAACCCTTCACGAAGATAGCAAGAGCCTTCGCTGTCATTATTGTTTCCATGAAACAGCCATTCCTTCTTTGTGTCCCCGCTGTGCCAGTGTG
>JAAYSG010000015.1 GCA_012518435.1 Bacillota bacterium | reverse complement strand
GGAGGCCTGCCAATAGCAGTTCCTTCAAAGAGGCCATCTTGGCCACAGCCTCTTCCCGCTCCGCCGCGGCCATTTTGGCCGCCAGGCCCAGGCCCACGATGCCGGGGACGTTTTCCGTGCCGGAGCGGAGAGCCCCCTCCTGGCCGCCGCCGGCAAAGAGGGGCTTGAGGTGTACATCTTCCGCCACATAGAGGGCACCAACACCCTTGGGCCCATGGAACTTATGGCCACTGAGGGATAAGAGGTCAATACCCAACTCCCGGGGTTTCAGGGGCAGTTTGCCAAAACCCTGGATGGCATCCACATGCCAGAGGAGGTCTGAACCCTCTTCCCTTAAAACGGCCCCTATCTCGGCCAAGGGTTGGATGGAACCAATCTCGTTGTTTACCTGCATGGTGCTCAGTAGGATGGTCTCCGGTCTGAGGTGGGCCCGTAGTTCCTCCGGCTGCAAAATACCAGCGCCATCCACGGGAAGGAGGGTTATGTCATAACCCTCCTCCCTGAGCCGGCCACAGACATTGAGCACCGATGGGTGCTCGATGGCGGTGGTGATAATATGCCTGCCCCGGCGGGCCCGGGCCCTGGCCGCACCCCAAAGGGCCAGGTTGTTGGCCTCCGTCCCCCCGGAGGTAAAGTAGATGGTGTCCCTCTGGACACATAGGGAACGAGCCACCGCCTCCCGGGCCTCCTCCACCAGACCTTCCGCCTCTAGACCCTTTTGATGAAGGGAAGAGGGATTGCCGTACCACCGGGTCATGGTTTCCATCACCGCGGCAGCCACTTCAGGCCGCACCTGGGTGGTGGCACTATTATCCAAGTATACTTCCCTTTTCATAATATCTCACCCCCATGAGGGGATTCTTCCCTTATCATACCCATTTTTAGGACCTGTATGGGAACACGGGACGACACGGGGTCGTCCCTTGCATTTCACCGCAGTTCATAGCAATAATGTCCATTTCCCCCCCGGCGGGCGGCCCCTGTGCCCCTCCGGACCCGGGACACGGGATTAGACGGGATGATAGGTAAAGGGGCTGTCAGCAGCCTTATCCTGTTCTTCCAGCAGTTCAAAATCTACCCCCGCCCTTTTAATGGCCCGTTCCTTGAGAAACTTATCCGCCACCTGGGGAAATAGGCAATAGGAAAGGATATCCTCTTCCTTTTGTGCATAGCGGCCGATCTTCTTGCGGGCTTCCTCAATCATGGGTTCCAACATATCAGCCGGGCGATGGGTAATTGGCTCCGCATCACCAATAACCAGCTTCTGAATCTCTGGATCAATCTTGGCCGGCGGCCGGCCGTAGTAGCCCAAAACATAGTTCTTAACTTCGTTGGGAATAACCTTATAGCGTTCACCCATAATAACATTAAAGACAGCCTGGGTACCCACAATCTGGCTGGTGGGGGTAACCAGGGGCGGATAGCCCAGTTCAGCCCGCACCTTGGGAACCTCTGCCAAGCACTCCTGGTATTTATCCATGGCATTGGCCTCCCGCAGCTGGGAAGTAAGGTTAGATATCATTCCCCCGGGTATCTGGTATTCCAAGACATTGGTGTCAACCCCCGATGAGGCCACACCAAACTCTTCATACTTGGGCACTACATCCTTCCAATAGGTGGCAATTTCACTGAGAAGGGATAGATCCAAACCAGTATCGTAGGGGGTACCCCTCAGGGTTGCCACCAGGGATTCCGCTGGGGGCTGGGAGGTTCCCAGGGCCAGGGGAGAGCTGGCAGTATCCACCACATCACAGCCGGCCTCAATGGCCTTTAAATAAGACATGGAGGCCATCCCACTGGTGTAGTGGCAGTGGAGCTGGAGGGGAATATCATATTCCTTTTTCAGGGCCGTCACCAAATCAAAGGCCATATAGGGTGAAATTAGTCCAGCCATATCCTTAATACAGATGGAATCTACCCCCAAGTCCACCAGTTCCCCCGCAACCTTGACAAACAAGGGAATATCATGGACCGGGCTTATGGTATAGCAGATGGTACCCTGCACATGGGCACCTTCCTTTTTGGCCACCTCGATGGCCTTTTCCATATTGCGGACATCATTGAGGGCATCGAAAATGCGAAGGATGTCTATGCCCCTTTCGATAATCCTTTGCACAAAACCAGTCACAACATCATCGGGATAATTGCGGTAACCCAAAATGTTTTGGCCCCGCAAAAGCATCTGGAGCTTGGTGTTTTTGACCCTCTTTCTAATTTCCGACAGCCGCTCCCAGGGATCCTCATTGAGAAAACGCATACAGGTGTCAAAGGTCGCCCCTCCCCACATTTCCAGGGAATGGTAACCCACAGTGTCAAGTTTCTCCAAAACAGGGATCATATCCTCCACCTTCATCCTGGTGGCAAAACGAGATTGGTGAGCATCACGGAGACTGGTGTCAGTAAGCATTACCTTTTGCGGTGTTTTTTCCGGCATTATTAACTCTCCCCCTTTTTTAATGTAAGTGGTTTCCGAAGAAAAGTATCCTCGGCCACCTGCCATCAGTTATTATATGACAGTGCCTAGGCACCTGTCATCATTCCTGGGGCCGTTCCCCCAGGGTAACACTAACCGTTTGTTTACTTTCCCCCCGCAGAATTGTCAGCTTGATCTCCTGTCCTACCTTTTGCTGTTCCAGGGCGCTGGTCAAATCCTCGACGGTTTCCATGGGTGTAATATTAAAGGTTGTAATCACGTCTAAGCGGCGCAGGCCCGCCTTCTCCGCCGGGCTATTGCGGGATATCTCCAGAATTAAAACACCCTCCTCCACCGCCAGATCGTAGTAGTTGGCTATCTCCGGTGTAATGGTGCCGCCGATGATCCCCAACCAAGGGGTAACAATGCGGCCATGGGTAATGAGCTCCTCAACAATGGGTTTGGCCAGGTTAATAGGTATGGAAAAACCGATACCTTCGGCCTTGGGGGCCTTGGCAGTATTGATGCCAATTACCTGCCCCGAGGCATTTACCAAGGGGCCACCACTGTTGCCCGGGTTAATGGAGGCATCGGTTTGGATGAGGCCCTCCAAGACATTGCCATCCTCAGTCTGGATGGTGCGGTTGAGGGCACTTACTATTCCCGCCGTGACCGTCCGCTGCAATTCCAGGCCCAGGGGGTTACCAATGGCAATGGCCAATTCCCCCACCAAAAGATTATCCGAATCACCCAGGGGGGCCACGGGAAGATCAGGTTCATCGATCTTTACCACTGCCAGGTCTGTGGAGGGATCAGTCCCCACCAGCCTGCCCGGTACCTGCCGCCCATCGAAGAGGGTAACGGTTATGCTCCGGGCCCCGTGGACAACATGATCATTGGTCAGAATGTAGCCCTGCTCAGCAAAGATAACCCCGGAACCCACCCCCGGTATCTCATAGGCACCCCAAAACCAATCATAGGCCTGGCGGCGAGTACTAACCCCCACCACCGCCGGACCAATTTTGGCCGCCACCTGAACAATGGTCTCATGGGGGTCATTAACCCGTGCCGGTGGCAAAGTGTTTTGGGCAGGGGGAGGTGCATCCAAAGTGCCCTGTCCACCACCGCCGGGGCCCTTGTCCGGGAAAAAAAGTTGGGGATTGGTATGAACCGCAAAGAGCATCAATGAGCTGCCCAGGAGGGCAGAAATTAGACCGATGGCAATATACAAAAACAAACCGGGTCTTCTTCCATCATAGTATTCGGACATCTCCGGCATCCTCCCTTTCCCAAAGTAACCCCCCAGGGGTATGAGATGCAAAAAATAAAAAAAGGGATGAACTCCAACATCGATATTATACCCAACCGCCGGTAATTTCCCCAAGAAAATGAACTCAGACCCATTATAACAAAAAGAGTTACCCTAAACAAGAAGACAAAAATCCTGGACAAAAGTACATAATAAGGGTACAGCGGCCCACGGTGAAAATAGGGGTTAAATCTTCCCCCCATGTGGGAAACTGGAAAGGAGAATAATCAGACGGGAAGGGTTGGAGTAATGTGAGTAAATTTTTCCGGCGGCTCTTTACACTATTTGTCATCACCATGTTTGTGGCCTTTATCGCTGTGGCCCTTTATGTCTATTTGGTCCCCCTCCCCACCCCCAACCACCCCCAGCCCACCCGCTTTTTGGATCAGGGGGGCAACGAGATCCCCACAGTCTTCAGCCAAAATCGAATTCACCTCACCCAAGAGGAAATACCCCTTTACCTTTGTGATGCCTTTATAGCCATTGAGGACTACCGCTTCCGGCAGCATTTTGGCCTTGATCTCCACGGGATCCTTCGCGCCCTGTGGAAAAACCTGCGGGCGGGGCGGATTGTGGAAGGGGGGAGCACCATAAGCCAACAGCTGGCCAAGAATCTTTTTTTAACCCCGGAGCGCACCCTCTCCCGAAAAATCCCGGAAATGCTCCTCACCCTCCAACTGGAGATCAATTATACCAAGGAAGAAATATTAAATATGTACCTCAATCAGATCTATTTTGGCCACGGGGCCTATGGCCTAGAAAGGGCCTCCGCCGTCTTTTTTGGCAAATCGGCCCGGGAGCTCACCCTGGCTGAAGGCGCCCTCCTGGCCGGGGTGCCCCGGGCCCCAGCCCGCTATTCCCCCTTCCTCAATTACGATGCCGCCATCTCCCGGCAGCACCTAATTCTGGAGCGGATGGTTGAGTTGGGCTACATATCCCCCGGCCAGGCCGCCGCTGCCCGAGAGGAGGAAATAAGCCTGGGAGAACAGGACCCGCCCGCGGCTCCCTACCAATATTTTATCGATTATGCAATTAGGGAACTACAAGAAAATTATCCCCGCCTGGCCCAACGCCTAAAGAGCGGAGGATTGACAGTTCACACCACCCTGGTGCGCAAATATCAGGAGATTGCCGAAGAGGCACTGCGGGCTGGCCTGCCCCCGGGAACCCCCGATGAGGAGGGCATCAACCAACCCCAAGGGGCCTTGGTGGCCATGGATCCCTCCACAGGCCACATCCAGGCCCTGGTGGGGGGAAGAAAATATCAGGAGACACAATTCAACCGGGCCACAGCCCTGCGCCAGCCCGGTTCCGCCTTCAAGCCCTTTGTTTACTTGGCGGCCCTAAAAAATGGCTACACCCTAACGGATACGATCATGTGCCAGGAGGTGGAGTTTCCCATCCCCGGGAGCCAAGATGTCTACCGCCCCACCGATTATGGGGCCCAACCATATCACAACCGCCCCCTCACCCTGAGGGAGGCCCTGACCATTTCTGACAATGTGGTGGCAACCATCCTCAATTATAACCTGGGCCCCGCAGAGGGCATCAAGTGCGCCCGGCGCCTGGGGATCGAGAGTACCCTAAAGCCCTATCTTTCCTCCGCCCTGGGCACTTCCGAGGTAACACCCCTGGAGCTGACCCGGGCCTTCTGCCCCCTGGCCAACGGCGGCCGCAGGGTTGAACCCATGGCCATCAGCAAAATTACCGATGCCCAGGGTCGGACCATCCTGGAAAAAAAGCCCCACTTACGGCAGGTGGTGGACCCCGCGGCGGCCTATATCATCACCGATGTCCTCAAGGGGGTACTGGAGCCCGGGGGGACGGCGGCCGGGATGGGCTGGAGACTCAACCGCCCCGCCGCCGGTAAGACCGGGACAAGCCAAGATTACGGCAACGCCTGGTTTATCGGCTATACCCCCCATCTAATTGCCGGGGTATGGGTGGGAAATGACAAGTCAGCCACATCCCTGGGCCATACCGGCGGCAGCCTGGCCGCCCCCATCTGGGCAGATTTTATGCACCGGGCACTAATGGGAAGCCCCAAGTCAGACTTCCCCCGGCCCCAGGGGGTAGTAGAAGCCGAAATCTGCTCCCAGTCGGGCCTGCGGCCGGGCTGGTGGTGCCCCAAGGATGAAATCCGCCGGGAACTCTTTATCGCGGGGACAGAACCCCGGGAATACTGCAATAGCCACTCCCCCTTTAATTGGAACTGGTGGAAGCGGCTCTCACCCGCCCAGGGGGAGACGAATATACCTTAAATTAGGAGAAATATAACACGGCCAGCCATATTTTAGGGAAGCAAAGTCTTTGTCCCTTTACCTCCTGGCAGTTGTAACACTGCGAAAAGAGCCAAGGGCATTCCGGCTACTTAATTAACCTTGACAATTTCTTAAACTCCGGGGTCCCCGCCCGCTTCAGGAGATCAAACACCACCGTCTCCGTGTTGGTAATCACCGCCCCCATGGCAGACATCTGCTCCAGACCATTGCGATAATTTTCCTTGGTTCGGGAACACACCCCATCACCAACCACATGCACATGAAAACCAAGGGAAAGCATATCCCGCACAGACTGCAGCACACAGACATGGGTCTCCATACCGGTAACAATGAGCTTTTTCCTCCCTAACCCCCTTAGGACAGCAGCTATTTCCCCTTCCCCAACAGCGGAGAAAATAATCTTTTCATAAACCTCATCCGCCCCCAGCTCTGCCCCCAGCTCCGCCACCGTTTTCCCCAAACCCTGAGGATAGTGTTCCGTAACCAGGACAGGCATATTAAATTCCCGGGCGGCCGCCAGTAAAATGGCATTATTTTTAACAGCCTGCTTCCCGTACTTCATTACCGCCGCCAAACGTTCCTGGATATCGATGACAACAAAGGCAGAATCCTCCCTATGCAGGGTAAACTTATCCACAAAATCCCTCCTTGAAAAAATAATACTGGACCCAAATTATACCCAACATTCCCCCAAGGGCCGGAGAAAACCCCCTGGCCTTCCCCCTTCTCCAAAAAGATAAGTACCCCATCCCGACACCTAATATTAACCCTTTGCCGGGGCACTTTCTCCCAATACAATCCGAATAAATAATCACGCCCCGGCCCAGGGCGTGATTATTATGGCAAAACATCCAGCTAAAAATACCACACACAAACCGGAGAGTATTTTTCCATTCTAAGGGGTGTGAATGAGGCTGACCGTTTCCATGACCCTCTTGGCATAGGCATATTCATTATCATACCAGGCCAACACCTTTACCAACTTGTCATCAATAACCATGGTGGCCAGGCCATCCACAATGGAGGAATGGGGGTTTTGCACAAAATCCCGGGACACCAGGGGTTCTTCGGTATACTGCAATATCCCCTGCAATGATCCCGCCGCAGCCTGGCGGAAAAGTTCATTTACCTCCTCAACGGAGGTGGGCTTTTTTACATTGGCTACAAAATCAACCAAGGATACTGCCTCGGTGGGAACCCGGAGGGCACTGCCATTTAGCTTCCCCTTTAGATGGGGCATAACCAGGCCGACGGCCCTGGCCGCCCCTGTAGTCGTGGGAATAATGGATACGGCCGCTGCCCTGGCCCGCCGCAGATCCTTGTGGGGCTTGTCCACCAGCCGCTGATCAGCGGTATAGGCATGGATGGTGGATAAAAGACCATTGACCACTCCCAAATTATCATCCAGCACCTTGACAACGGGGGCCAGGCAGTTTGTCGTACAAGAAGCAGAGGATATTATGTAATCTTTTTCCGGTGCAAAGGAATCCTGGTTTATACCCAAGACAATTGTATTGTCGACACCATCGCCGGGAGCCGTGATAATAACCCGCTTGGCCCCAGCCTCTAGATGCTTGGCAGCATCCTCCCTTTTCCGCAGTCTACCCGTGGCCTCAATGACAATATCCACTCCCAATTCCGCCCAGGGCAACTTGCTTGGATCCCCCTCAGCCAAAAAGGTAATTGGCTGACCATCAATTATTATCGCATCGGCGGTGGCTTCCACCTTGTTTTCCAAAACCCCATAGATGGAATCATACTTAAAAAGATGGGAATGGGCCTGGGGGCCACTGGTACTATTGAGGGCAACTATATCCATCTCATCCTGGTTTTCCAGCCATATCCGCACTAGATTTTTCCCAATCCGGCCAAAACCATTGATGGCTACCTTTGGTTTCAATTTAATTCAGCTCCTCCCGAATTTTTGTTCATTTTTTTCCCATTATAGCATAGGGAAAAAATTTATGCCATGTAAATTATCCCCCAGCCCCTCAAGGGGTATCCAAATGCCGGGTATCATTAACCTTTAACACCTGCCAACCATCCCCATCGTGGTTGTAGCCAATGATGGTAATTGAACAGTTGGCAATTTTATAGAGGGGTCGGCTCTGTATATTTTCCTCCTCAATAGCCCCTAAAATATAGATAATGGGCCCACCATGGGTTACCACGGCTATCTTATCATGGGGGTGCCTTGCCGCCAAATCTTGTATACACCCCAGCGACCGTTCCGCCATCATCCGGAAGGATTCCCCCCCCGGGGTTGGGGTATCTATCATATTTTCCTGTCTCAGGGCATAGGCTTCAGGCTCCTTCTCCTTAATTTCATCCAGGGTCATACCCTCCCAACGGCCAAAATCTATCTCCCGCAGCTCCCGCCGGGTTCCGGCAATGGGTAGCTGGAGTTTTTCAGCTATCAACTGGGCTGTTTCCCGGGCCCGGCCCAGATCGCTTGTGTAAATATATTCTATCCCTTTTCCCATTAGGGCCTGCCCAGCCCGCCGGGCCTGTTCCCGCCCCTCCTTTGTTAAGGCAATATCCAACTGCCCCTGAATACGCCTCTGCCTGTTCCATTCCGTCACCCCATGACGCACCAAATAAAAAATGGCCACCGCACCGTCTCCTCCTTCAACTTGTAAGAACAATTCCTGTCCAGCCCCAGGCCTTCCCCATACCCTTAATTGTTTCGTCAGAAAAGGTCAAACTCCTTCCCCGGCCACCCCAGCCCCGGTCCTCCCCAGCCCCAACTTATTATTGGGGAGAAATTTCCCCGGTGGAAAGAAAATACTTTCCGGGGCAACCCCATAGCCCCCATCTTTCCGCATGGACAAAGACCCTTTCGGTTAGAATATAGCAAGCAAGGATGAGGGGGGACTGCTTTGGCCCAGAAAAAAAGACCCATTAAATTAAAGGAACTAACCGCCCAGAGGAAAAAAGAAAGGATCCTACAAAATCCTCCCCGGGAGTTGACGGGAGATTTAAACATCGATCTATCCCTACTGGACAAACTTCTTCACCGGAGCGCCGACATCGTGATCCGGGAATTTACCCTCAGCGCCGGGGAGGGCATAGGGGTTGGCCTGGTCTATGCCGATGCCCTGGTCGACAAGCAGGTAATAGATCAGGATATCATGCAACCCCTTATGCACCTGGCCCGCCTCTCACACCTGGACCAAATCCTTACCAAGGACAATGCCTTCCAGTATGTGGAAGAACACCTCCTCACCATCGGTGAAATTAGAATTACCAATAAGCTAGATGCCATCCTGGGCGGGGTTTTATACGGGGATACAGCCATCCTCCTGGACGGCAGCTCCTTTGCCATTCTGGCCAATACCAAGGGTTGGTCCATGCGCACCCCCTCGGAACCCAATGTGGAAGCCGTGGTCCGGGGCCCCCGGGAGGGCTTTACCGAAACCCTAATTGTCAATTTGGGGCTTATCCGCCGCCGTCTCAAGGATCCAGACCTGAGCGTGGAAATAATGGAAATTGGCAAGCGTTCCAAGACCAGTATCTCCCTTTTATATGTGGCCGATCTTGCCAGCCCAGAGCTAATCCGAAGATTGCGCCAGCGCCTCAAAAATATTAGCATTGATGGTATTGTAGACTCGGGATATATTGAGCAGCTCATTGAAGACTCGACAATTTCCCCCTTCCCCCAGATCCTCAGTACCGAACGCCCCGACAAGGTGGTGGCCAACCTTTTGGAAGGACGGGCGGCCATCCTGGTGGATGGTACTCCCTTTGCCCTTATTGCCCCGGCGGTGTGGGCCCAGTTTTTCCATTCCCCCGAAGATTACTATGAGAGAAGCCATATAGCCACCTTCATCCGTCTCATCCGCCTCTTGGCCATGACCTTCTCCCTCACCCTCCCGGCCATCTATATTGCCTTTACCTCCTTTCATCCAGAAATGCTCCCGACCACCCTGGCCCTGGCCATAGCCGCGGCCCGCTCCCGGGTACCCTTCTCCCTTTTTTTGGAGACCCTGATCATGGAAACCATGGTGGAGGTCCTGCGGGAGGCCAGTGTCCGCCTCCCCGGCCCCATTGGACCCACCATAGGCATTGTGGGGGGCCTGGTCTTGGGGGATGCCGCAGTGGGGGCCGGAATAGTCAGCCCCCTGACGGTCATAGTTGTAGCCATTACCGCCATTGGCTCCTTTGCCTCCCCCAGCTACAGTGGTGCCATATCCTTCCGCATCCTGCGCTATCCCCTGATGTTTTTGGCCGCCACCTTCGGTTTTTATGGGATTATCATCGGCTTAATCCTCATCGTCATCCATGTGGCTTCCCTGCATTCCCTGGGGGTACCCTACCTTGCCCCCTATGCCCCCTTCCACCTGGAGGGGCAGAAGGATGCCATTTTACGCCTGCCCTGGCCCTATTTTTGGCAGCGACCGACGGAAATAAGGCCCCAAGATACAGAACGCATGCCCAGGCCCCGGGGAAAAAACAAGGTAGGGGGAAAACCAGACCATGAAGGACAGTAGAAAAAATCAGATCACATCCTTGCAGGCGGCGGCCATCGTGGCCTCCAGTATCATTGGGGTGGGCATTCTTACCCTCCCCCGGGAAGTGGCCGCAGCCGCCGGAACCGATGGGCCCCTGGCCACCCTCTTGGGCGGAGGAATTGCCGCCCTTCTTTTGCTTCTCCTAACCAAGCTGGGCCTGCGTTTTCCCCGCCACTCCCTCATGGAGTACAGCAACATGATCCTGGGGGCCATATTGGGCAGGCTATTGTCCCTCCTCTTTCTTGTCTACTGGTTTCTCCTCACCGCAATCCTGGTGCGGACTTTCGGGGAAATGGTCATAACCGCCATTCTGCCCAACACCCCCCTGGAGATCATCATCGGTATCATGCTCCTCCTGGGGGCCCAGCTGGCAGCGCAGGATATCAAGGTCTTTGCCCGCATCCATGAGATCCTCCTTCCCCTGACCATTATACCCCTTCTATTTCTTTTTTTAAATTCCATCAATGCCATCAATCCCCTGCACCTGCTGCCAATTTTGGCCTTTGGCCCCTGGCCCCTCATCAAGGGGGCCTTGGCCACCGGCCTTTCTTTTTTGGGTATAGAATCCGTCCTCATGCTCCTGCCCTATTACAGCAAACCCCAAGAGGCAGTCAAATCTCACCTTTACGGAATCCTCATTCCCATTGTCCTCTACTTCACCATTGTAACCATGGGCCTGGGTACCTTTGGCGATACAGCCCTTCAGTACCTCCAGTGGCCCGCCCTGGAGCAGATCAGGCTGGCGGCCCTCCCCAGCATGCCCAGTGTCTTTGAGCGCCTGGAATCCATCTTTATTGGCATCTGGGTTGTGGTACTCTTTACCAGTACAGGCAGCCTCTACCTCATGGTCATCCTTGGTATTAGGCAACTTTTGGGTCTAAAACAGCAAAAAAGAAACCGCTTTTACCACTACATCCTTACCATCCCCCTCTTCTTTTTGGCCCGTCTTCCCCAAAATGTCATTGCCGTGGAAACATACGCCAGGGTTATATCCCAAGCTGGAATAGTACTGGTAATTGTCGGGCCAGGCTTACTTTACCTAATGGCCCTCATCCGGCAAAAAAGGGGGGAAGAGGGATGAAACCAGCCAAAACCCTAGCCACCCTGCTCCTCCTTTTACTAGTATTTAATTTGGCCGGCTGTTATGATAGGCGGGATATAGAAAGGCGCACCGCCATTTTAGCCATTGGGATAGACAAAAACCCTGAGGATGAAAAGGGTTTGGAGGTTACCGCCCAGATAGCAATTTATCACAATGTGGGGAAAACCGTGGGGGGGAGTGAAGAGGGTGGCGAGGGAGCCCCTATCCAGGTGACCACGGTGCAGGGGCCAAGTATAGGCACTGCCCTGGAAAAATTGGCGGGAATGGTCAACAACCCCATCTTCCTGGGCCACACCATGCTCTTGGCCATCAGCCAAGAAGCAGCGGCCCAGGGGATCTACCCCCTTTTGGATTATTTTTTGCGCAATAATGACTTCCGCCGTAAATCCTGGCTTATCATCACCCCCGGCAGTGCCAAGGAACTCTTGGCCTTGACCTCCCCCCTCCACCCCCTTCCCCCCTTTTATATCCTCACCAGCCTGGAGAGCCTGGCCAACAATAAGGCCATCCCCATCATGCGTTTTGAGGATTTTATCTTCCGCTTCAATAGCCCCTCCAAACAGCCCGTGGCCGTCATGCTGCGGGCCGCCGGGGACAAGGTGGAACTGGAGGGCCTGGCCGCCTTTGACCGGGAAAGGATGGTGGGAAGGCTGAGCCCCGCCGAACTCCGCATCTTTTTATACCTGAGCCAGGCCAAGGGCCGGGGCCTCATCAACCTTTTGGAGCCCACCAGTGGGCAGATAGAATTCAGCTATGAAATCCGCAACTCCAACCGGCGGGTTCTAACAAAGGTTGAGGAGAAAAAACTTTCCTTTGTCATCGACCTCTGGGTGGAAGGTAACATAATAGAAAACCCCGGCCAGGTAGATTTGGATGATGAAGCCATAATTAAGGCCTTGGAACAACGCCTGTCCGCCCAGTTGGCGGGGGAATGTCAGCGGCTGATCCGGAAAATACAGCGGGAACTAAAGACGGACATCCTAAACCTTAGTGAGTATGTCCGGGCCCGTCATCCCCACTATTATAAGGATGTGGACTGGTCGGAAGAATTTCCCACTGTGGCAATAAAGGTGCAGGCCACCACCCATATCCGCCGCCTGGGTCTGCGGCGCAAGTAAGGAGCAACAAGATGGGCCAACCCCTAGCCACCGAAGTCCAAGAAAAATCACCCCCTAGGATAAGCTTGCCATATTGGGCTGACACCAAACCCCCTGTAACACCGCCAAAACAGTATTGAAACAAAAATAAAGGGGAGGGATAATTCCCTCCCCTTTACCGGGCCCGGTTCTCCAGTGCGAGATTTATTGGACTACTGCATACTTCCCTGCTGGCCGCCGGACATGCCCATCTGTTGCGGCTGCTGTTGCTGGCCCCCCATTTGCTGCCAGCCAGATTGTTGCTGTCCCTGTTGCCCACCCATCTGCTGCATCCCCGTCTGCTGTTGTCCCCCCGCTTGTTGGGAAAGCTGGTGCAGCTGCTGTTGAGATTGATCCAAAAGCTGTGACATTTGCACATAAACCTGATTGGATTGGATATTTTGGATGGCCTGGGATAAAGCCTGCATAGCCGTTTGAACAGCCTGGTGAACCTGCTGATCCGTTTGGGCCTGCTGGGCCTGGGCCTCCTGTTTGATCTGATTGAGCAACTGCTGAAACTGATGGGGTACCTGCTGCTGGCCGCCAAACTGCCCCAAGGCGTGCTGCATCTGTCCCGCCAACTGTTCCAGTTGGGCACCCTGCTGCCCCATTTGCCCCTGCTGCTGCCACTGTTGCCCACTTCCCATTTGCCCCAGGAGGTGTTGCTGGCCCCCCATTTGGCCCTGCTGCCGTTGCTGAGCTTGCTGTTGACCCCCCATTTGTGCTTGCTGGTACTGTTGCTGTGGCTGCTGACCATCCACTTGCCCCTGCTGGTGCATCTGCTGACCCCCCGTCTGTGTTTGCTGATACATCTTCTGCCCATCCATCTGCGCCTGTCCTTGGCCAGCCCTTGTTTGGCCAAACTTGCCATCGCCCTTTAGGCCAGCTTCCCTTTGTAAATTCCCCGACAATTCATCCGCTACTTCCTCCTGAAACTTCTTTTCCTTCCAATCCTTGTTGGTCAAACCGCCACCACCCTCATAGTTTTTTATCCATAAACTACTGTTACGTTTCCCCCGGGAGAAGGGTTTTATACCCCACCCTTCCCCCACTGACGGGGGGCTTTTAAAGGTGAGAAAAATTATTGGGGCCACTTTTTTCCTAGGGTTGCTGCCAAACCTGCTCCACGTGGCTATCAAAGGTTTGGAGGACCTGAAACAAAACCTTATTGTGTTCCAAGAGCTGGAGGGCCAGGGATAATTCCCCCATGGCCTGCTGCAAACCCGTGACAATTTGCCTATCCCGGGGGCTCAAGCCCTGGCCAGGCATCATCCCCGCCTGTGGCTGGGGCTGCTGAGAACCCCCCATGCCCCCACCTTGACCCTGGGAGCCTTGGGCCGGCATTGCCCCCTGGCCACCCATCATTCCCTGACTCTGTTGGCCCTTGAGATTATTGTGAAGCTGATCCAAGGTTTTCGCCAGGTTCTGGAAATCCCGTTTTATGGGGGTAAACTCCTTCTGCAGCTGCCTGGTATCATCTTGAAATTGCTTTACCGTTATACCCAGTTCCGAACTTGCCTCCTGCATTGTCTGGCGGAGTTTTTTCGCCATGTTTAAAAGGGCTAGCCTCTTTTGGCTAACTTGCTCCTTATGGGCATACTTATTCCCCGGTGCCAGAACCGCCCACACGCCCTGGTTCTGCACCGCCTCCTGCTCCAACTGTTTAAGGCTTTGATCCACATCCCCCTCAAAATTCTGCCCCTCTTGTTCCACCTTTTGCAAGGATGTGGACAGCTGTTGCAACTGGCTCTCACAGGTTTGACAAAACTGTTGCACACGTTCATCTATCTGGTTATAATTCTGCTCCACCTGTTTGAGGGCCTCCGCCATGGCCTGGGCCTGCTGAACGGGATTTGTCTGCGGCATCTTACTCCTCCTTTTTATCCACCATCGGTAAAGGGCAAGACGTGGGAATTTTGTTGGCAAGCATACCTTAGTTTTGCCTGGATGGCAGACCCTGATACATGGAAGTTGGATATACCCTTGGGCAAATTGACGGGAATAAAAGGCAGCAGGCGGAGGAAAACTATTGGAAGAGAAGGTGGGAAGGACAAAAATTTTCCGCCCAACCCTCCAGTTAGAGCAACTATCTTTATGAGGAGGTGAACAAAGTGCTGATACCCTTTAACCCCGTGAACGAACTGGAAAGACTGCGCCATGAGGTAAACCGTATTTTCGACACCAACCCCGTCAGGCAGTGGCGGCAGGGCCTGAGCACCTACCAGCCTTCCCTGGATATTTACCAAACAGATGGGGAAATTGTCGCCGCAGTGGAAATCCCGGGCATTAATCCCAAGGATATTGACATTACCGTAAGCAAAGATATGCTTGCCATCAAGGGGGAATTAAAGCAGGAAGAAGAGGTGAAGGAGGAGGGCTATTTCCGTACCGAACGCCGTTTTGGTTCCTTTAGGCGGGTGGTCCCCCTCCCGGTGGAGGTAAAGGCCAAGGAGGCCAAGGCCTCCTTCAAAAACGGTGTTTTAGAAGTTAGGATCCCCAAGGCCAAGGACCAGCTAGAAGAGGGCTTTAAACCCCAAATTGAACATTAAAAAAAGGCCACCTTAGGTGGCCCAGCCAGCTTACATCTCTCCCGTCCCCACCCCTTGGGGACCTTATTTTAGGGACCGTTTCCGCAGGTACCCGGCAATGGGCGGCAAAGGGGCTGACCCAACTGGCCCCCAACCCCCAACCACCATGACGGGACCCACCAGAACAAATGCTGCCCAAGTGCCCGGCAAACACGGGAAAAACCCCTCCATTTATCTAGCCAACATCCGACAAATATCAATGACCTTCCCTGCAACCTCCAGGGCCCCCTTGCCAAACACCCGCACCTGGCCCTCCCTGCACCAGCCCCCCTCATCATAAATAAGATCCGGCACAGAACCAAATTCCTCCAGGCTAGTAACAGTACCCCATTCCCGGTAGCGGTTTTGCTCCCGGCTGGCAAAATCCTCCGGTTCATCCTGGCGTTGGAAGGAAGCCATGGTCAGCCCCAACCGCCGGCAGGCCGCAATAATTTCCCCACTATACCTTATATTCATTACCGCCCTCACCGTGGGGTCCACCTCAAGGGCCGGGATAAGGACGGTGGTCATGTTGCGGGATGCCCCAAAGGCCGGGCAACCCACAGCCCGGGCCATCTCACCACATCTAACCAACCTTCCCGTTAGGGCAGCAACATCCTCAGGCCCCCGGGCATAGGGCAAAGCAGCCAAAAGGTTAGATTGCACCTGGGGAATAAGAAGGCCCATTCCCTCCTCCCTTTCCAAAAGGGCCAATGCCCTTCCCAATTCCGCCAATAAGAAATGGCGTTCCCGATCCCGATAGAGGGAAGCCAAATGATGGGTAGGCCCATGGCCGCCACCTATATCCAAGGCAAAGGCAATGGCAGTATTAATAAACTCCTTGGCACCTAACACCGCCTCAAATACAGGCAATCCCGCCGCCAAACCCGCCGCAATGGCCGCCGCAAAGGTGCAGCCCGTACCATGGGTGTTTTTAGTGGCAAAACGTTCCCCGGGGAAATGATGAAACTCACGGCCATCGTAGAGGACATCGGTGGCCGTCCCCTCCAGATGGCCCCCCTTAACCACCACATGGGGGGTGCCAAAATCGTATAAAATGCGGGCCGCCCTTTCCATATCCGCCAGGCCAGAGATGGTCCTACCCGTTAAAACCTCAGCCTCGTGAATATTGGGGGTAACCACCAGGGCCAGGGGCAACAATTTCTCCTTCAGGGCTTCATTGGCCTCTGGGGCCAGAAGGTGATCCCCCCCCTTGGCCACCATTACCGGATCCACCACCAATTTTCCCAAATTGTACTCCTTTACCTTCTTGGCCACGGCGGCAATGATTCCAGCATTGGCCAGCATTCCAGTCTTGGCGGCATCGGTCCCAATATCACTGAGGACAGCATCCAACTGTAAGGCCACAAAATCCGGGGGCAGATCATGGGCACCTGTCACGCCCAGGGTGTTCTGTGCCGTCACAGAGGTTATAACACTGGTCCCATAGACACCAAGGGCAGCAAAGGTTTTCAAATCCGCCTGTATCCCAGCCCCACCACCAGAATCCGAGCCAGCAATGGTTAACGCCTTCGGTAACATTTTTTCTACTCCTTTCCCAAACAACCCTTTCCGCAAAAAACCCCTTAAGGGCATGCAGGTCGGGCAGGTAGGCCCATCCCCCATCCCTTTACGCTTTCCCCTTTAAGATTAACCTATTCACCCTTGGCGGACAGACCCCTTCCCTCCGCCACGGCCAGGAGCCGCCGGGTTGCCCCCGCAATATCCGGGGCGGCAACCACCGCCGAAATAACGGCCACACCATCGGCACCGGCGGCAAAGAGGGCAGCGGCATTTTCCGCCTTTATCCCCCCAATGGCCACCACCGGGATATCAACTGCCTCCTTTACCTCCCGCAGGGTAGCCAAATCCACCGGTTCACCCACATCGGCCTTACTGTCGGTGGGGAAAAAGGGTCCCAAACCCACATAATCGGCACCATCCGCCTGGGCCTTCCGGGCCTCGGCCACATCACCCACCGAAACCCCGATAAGCTTCTTGGAACCCAAGAGCCGGCGGGCCACACGGGCGGGAAGATCATCCTGACCCAGGTGGACACCATCGGCCCCGGCGGCCAAGGCCACATCAAGCCGGTCATTGACAATAAAAAGGGCCCCATATCTCTTAGTCAACTGCCGGTACTTGCAGGCCAAGTCCACCAGCTCCCGCCCCGAAAGGTTCTTTTCCCGTAGTTGAATGGCGCTGGCCCCACCTTGGAGGGTGGCTTCCACCACCTCCCCGGGGGGACGCCCCTGACAAAGCTCACCGGTGACCAGAACATAAACCTTCAGGTTCATTTTTTCACCTCCCCCCAAGCAGAAAAAAGGACAGGGAAACCCATCCCCTGTCCCGGTCATACGTGTACGCTTCCCTCCGCTGGCATTACCCAGGTCAGGTTCAGGGGTTGGCGGCTTCCACACCACCCTCTCAGCCCGGGCCCACGGGCTCCCCCAGCAAATATTATTACAATTTCCCTAAGGTAATTATATACCCAAAGGGGCCGGAAGACAATGTCAATAACCCAACTTTTCCCCCACCAAGATAACTTCCAGCTCCGTTTCATTGGGCTTCCCCTCAATAATGGTGAGGACCTTGCACATTCTATCCGGAGTATTGCAATCATTACATTCCCCCGTGGCGGCACAGGGGGTCTTCAGCCCCAGACGTCGGGCATTGGGGGGACAGGCCTCCCGCCGTACCCGCTCCAAGGCCCCTTCCAAATTAGTAGATAATTTGTTAATACCTGCCACAAGAATTACCCGGGGAGGGCCGTAAACCATACCCATCACCCTATTGCCAGAACCATCTATGTTGACCAGGCGCCCATCCCGGGTGATGGCATTGGTGCTGGCCAGGTAAAAATCACAGGTCAAGGCCCGGCGCCGCAGCTGCTTAACCTCCCCCGGGCTGGGGGCCCGCCAATGCCAAAGAACCTCACATCCCCTGGCGGCCAACTCCTCCTCCACCCTTAGATCCTGTATGGTCATGGAACCACCGATTCCCACCCTGCTCCCGGCGGGGATCCTTGCCAACAGTTCCCTGCGGGCCTCCTGCACCGTGGGAAGAAAAACCGCTTTAATTCCCCGCCTCTCCAAGGCCTCCACCACTTCCTTATACCCTACCTCCATCATTTCTCCCTCCCCCGCAAGATGGTCATTTCCCTTCCTCCTCCCCCCACCGGTAAGTCAAAACCATCCCCTTACCCGGGCAAATTTGCCTTTAAGATGGCCCGGACCCCGGCCGCCGTCACCTCCCGGGGGTTGGCGGCGGTGGAACCCGAAGGCATGGTTTCCCGGATGATAAAGTCAAAGTCTTCCTCCTTGAGCCCTAGTTCCCCCAGGCCCGGGGGCAGGCCCATCTTCTTGTTAAGTTCCCGGACCCGTTTTAAGGCCAGCCGGGCCGCCTCTTGGCTGGTCAGGCCCCCAGTATCCAAACCCATGAGGGCGGCGGTATCCGCATACTTCCTTTTTGCAGCCCGGAGATTGTATTCCATGGCATAGGGTAGAAGGACACCACAGACCAGACCGTGGGGCAGTTTATAGAGAATCCCCAGGGGGTGGGCCAGGCCATGGACCACACCCAGGCGAGCATTGGTCAGGGCAATCCCCGCCAGATAACATCCCAGGGCCATCCCTTCCCGGGCCTCCCGATTTTCTCCCTCCCGGTAGGCCAAGAGAATATTCCTCCCAATGAGGGAGATGGCCCGCCGGGCCAGGCCATCGGTAAAGGGATTGGCCCAGCGGGAAGTATAAGATTCAATGGCCTGGGTGAGGGCATCCATCCCGGTAGCCGCCGTCAACTCCGGCGGCATATGGCTGCTTAACTGGGGATCCCAGAGCACCAAGTCGGCAACCCAAAAATCGCTGCGGATGCTTTTTTTCACCCTGCTTTCATAATGGCTGAGAACGGAATTTTTAGTGGCCTCGGCCCCGGTACCGGCCGTGGTGGGAACGGCAATCCAGGGTAAACCGGGCTGGGTAATTTCCCTCCCAGCAAAATAATCCTTAACCTGGCCCTCCTCCCGGGCCAAGCCGGCAATGGCCTTGGCGGCATCCATGCCACTGCCGCCCCCGGCGCCAATTACCAGATCACAGCCCTCCTCCGCCAGAAGGGTGCGTCCCTCCTCAACGGTGGCCAAACTGGGCTCCGCCTCCACCTGGGAGAAGAGCACTGCCTCTACACCGGCCTCCCCCAGGGCCTGGACCAGCTGGTCCAAGACTCCGCTGGTGCGTAAAAAAGAGCGGCCCGTCACCACCAGGGCCCTTTTCCCCAACTTTTTCGCCTCGCTACCTATTTCCCCCACCTTGCCCCAGCCGAAGATGGTCCGGGCCGGCAGGACCAATTGGAAGGGTGTGAGTCCCAAATTTACAGCCCCCTTTTTTTATAATTATATCCCCTGACAATATTTGCCTAAAACAATTATAGCACGGATATACCACAATGCCCACCTTGGTAAAGGTGGGCAAGGTTCCTCCCCATCCCCTAATTGCCACCCCCGGGGATGGCAATTAGGGGTGGAAGGGATTGGCGGCGCAAATTTTAACCAGCTAGAGGATTGCACTTTTTAACTTACAAACCCCATTGACAGGACGGTTGACCGGATTGAGCGGTGGCTGTCCCCTGAGGATACCAGCCACATCCTTGGCCACCTCCATGGCCACCCTGACCTGGGCCTCCCCCGTGGAGGCTCCCAGGTGGGGGGTAACAATAACATTGTCCAAGTTACAGAGGGGATTTTTTACTGCCGGCTCCTCTTCAAAGACATCCAGGGCTGCCCCGGCCAGCCTCCCGGCCTTAAGGGCCTCACAGAGGGCATCCTCGCGGATGATACCCCCCCGGGCCACATTTATAAGCATGGCCGTGGGCTTTAAGAGGGCCAAAAGTTCCGGCCCGATGAGGTGGCGGGTTTCCTGGGTCAGGGGCAGGTGAAGGGTGATAAAATCCGCCCGCTGCAATACATCCCTTAAACCCAACAACTCCACCCCCAGCCCCCGCACCTTGTCGCCACAGAGATAGGGATCATGGCCAATGATCTTCATTTCAAAGGCCCGGGCCCTCTGGGCCACGGCGGTTCCCACCTTACCCAAACCCAAAATTCCCAAAACCTTGCCGGCCAATTCCACCCCACCCAGTGTCTTGCGCTCCCAGCGGCCGTGGCGCAACTGTTCATCGGCCCGGGGGATATTCCGCGCCAAGGAGAGGAGGAGACCCATGGTATGTTCGGCGGCCGCCACCGTGTTGCCACAGGGAGAGTTAACCACCTGAATACCCCGGCGGGCGGCTCCCATCACATCGATATTATCCACACCAACCCCGGCCCGGCCAATAACCCGCAACTTTCTGGCCCTGGCCAAAACCCTATCCGTCACCCGGGTGCCACTGCGCACCAGGAGGGCGGCATAAGGGGGGAGTATTTGGGCTAATTCTTCCTCCGATTGGGATGGCCCCCTATCCACACTAAAACCACGTTCCTGCAGGTAGCTAATCCCATCAGCGGCAATACCATCCAAGGCTAAGATTTTCACCCTTTCCTACCCCCTTTTCCCAATGTATGCAATAATAGCTCCTGGGCCGCTGCCACACCGGCACCCAACTGTACCCCCCGGCCCAACTTTGCCAGGCCCATTTCCACCGCTGCCAGCCCAGTAATAATATCAAATTCTCCCACATAGCCCATATGGCCAAAACGAAAAACCTTCCCGGCCAAACTACCCTTGCCACCCGACATGTAAACCCCCAGCTCCTCCCGTAAAAACCGGCGCAGTTCATCGGGATTTACCCCCTCCGGCGCCCACACCGCCGTTACCGTGGGGGAAGCACACTCCTCCGGGGCCACCACCTTCAGGCCCAGGGCCCTCATCCCCGCCCGCACCGCTTGGGCCAACCTTTGGTGGCGGCGGAAAACCTCTTCCAACCCCTCGGCCAGAATCATATCCAGGGCTGCCTCCAGGCCGTAGAGGAGGCCGACGGCCGGTGTCCAGGGGGTATGCCCCTTGGCAATTAGCTGCCGATAGTCGGCCAGGGAGAAGTAGACGGTTCTGGCCTTACATTTTTCCACCCGCTCCCAGGCCTTGGAACTAACGGAAATGGCCGCCAAACCCGGCGGCAGCATCAGGGCCTTTTGGGAGGAGGTCACCACCAGGTCCAGCTGGTATTCATCGGTTTTAATATCTGCCCCGCCCAGGGAACTTACCGCATCCACCAGGAGGAGGGCATCGGTCTGGGCCGTTAGCTGCCCCAAGGCGGCCAGGTCGTTAATAACCCCCGTTGAGGTTTCATTATGGGTAACAAGAACGGCCCGATAATTTTCCTGCCGCAATTTATTTTCCACCATATCCAGGTCCACGGGACCCCCCCAGGGAAAGTCCAATGTATCAACATCGGCCCCCAGGACAGTTGCTATCCGGTTAAAGCGTTGGGCAAAGTGACCTGTTACCAAAGACAGTACCTTTTCCCCCGGATTGACTGTATTGGCCAGGGCCATTTCCATGGCTCCCGTTCCAGAGTTGCTGAGAATAAATAGATCATTTTCTGTTTGATATACCTTCTGCATTTTTTTCACCAGATCCCGATAAAGGCGGGAAAATTCCCCACTGCGATGGCCAATAATGGGTTTGGTCATCGCCGTCATCACCTGTGGGGGGACCGGTGTCGGTCCGGGAATAAATAAGTACTCCTTGTCCTTGGCCACTGTCCTATCCCCTTCCATATCATTTAAACTAAAAAAACAAAAAACCCTCGCCCCAAACATGGGACGGGAGTTTTCCCGCGGTGCCACCCAGGTTGATCATGACAGATCATGATCCCCTCAACAGCTATAACGGGCTGGGCCGGTCCCACTTACTTTGTTTCGGCGGGACTTCCTTCGGGGCGGATTCCCTGCTTCCCCTACCGGTTTTCACCTGCCACCGGCTCTCTTCTAGGGGTTGAACCAGGTACTGCTCCCCTGCATGGGAAAAAGATTTCCTATATTGCCTAATATCCTACCACAAAGTTGGAAAAAATACAAGGTTTTATTTGTTATTTTTTTATCACTTGGTATATTTATCGGCCACGGTGGATGCACCATAAGAATCGGGTTTGATTTTGGCATTAAAGCCACTGCCCGCCACCATGCCCACTATTTCCCTGATCATATCCTTTGTCTCCCCCACCTTACCCACATCCAGGTGGACCTCGATGTTCAAATCGTGGTCCCCGCTTTCGGCCAGAAGGGCCGTTAAGCGGCTGGCCACGTCCAGGCTCAGGGAGGCTTCATAAAAAATTCGCTGCCGCAGGCTGTAGATCTTCTCCCGCTGTCTTTTGCTGTAAAAGTAACGGGCCCCCTTCCCTTCCCGGTGGATGACAATGGCCGTGACAAATACCGACTCCTCATCCCGATTTTGCGAATCGGTACCTATGATGAGCCGGTAATTAAACTTGGGCATTTCCTCCACATAGGTAATGAGATCGGCAAAGACTTCCCGAAAGGACATGGGCCCCTTGCTTGGACTTTTAAATTCCCTTTTCACACAATTCCCCCTTGGCAGTGCGTAGGGGCAAATTTTTCCCCTTATCTATTTTTTACCCCTATTTTTAATAATTCTTTCCAAACGGGCAAATTCCTCTAAATTTAAGGTCTCACCCCGTCGTTTTTTCCCAATTTGTGCCTCTAATAAAAACCGGGCAAGTTCCTCCCTGGTGTACTCTCCCTTAAATTCCCCCCCCAGGCTGTTTAAAAGGGTCTTGCGCCTTTGGCCGAAGGCACCCCGAATAAGACGAAAGAAGAGCCCCTCATCCTCCACCTCCACCGGAGGGGATTCCCGCACCCGCAGGCGTACCACGGCTGAATCCACGGCGGGACTGGGATAAAAAACCGTCCTGGGGACAGGGGCAATTATTTCCGGCACTGTGTAATAACCCACGGCGGCGGTGAGGATACCGTAATCCTTGGTACCGGGCACCGCCAAGAGCCTTTGGGCCACCTCCCGCTGCACCATCAAGACCATACACTGCAAATTTAGGGGGCCGGTGAGAAGGGTCATTATTACCGCCGAGGTAATGTAATAGGGCAAGTTGGCCACCACCTTGAGGGGGGTATTAATATCCTCCACCAAACTCGCCAAGGATATTTTTAAAATATCCCCTTGGACTATTTTTACATTGGGGTAGGCCCCTAGGTTTTCCCTTAAAGGGGGGATGAGACCCTTGTCCACTTCCACGGCCACCACCCGCCCCGCCCGGGCTGCCAAGGGACTCGTCAGGACCCCCAGGCCCGGCCCGACCTCCAAAATGGTATCCTCAGGTTTTATCTTCACCGCGGCTATTATCTTGGCCAAGATGTTTTTATCGATCAAAAAATTCTGCCCCAGCCCTTTGTTGGGGACCAGCTTGTGCCTTTGC
Organism: Bacillota bacterium; assembly: GCA_012518435.1. Taxonomy (GTDB): domain Bacteria; phylum Bacillota; class DTU030; order DTU030; family DTU030; genus JAAYTH01. The sequence continues at coordinate 18,550 of JAAYSG010000015.1, read as the reverse complement.
AATATCTCCCTCACCAGCCGGGGTGATGTCAACTGCGGGCCATCCATAACAATTCCTCCCGATGAGACGAAGATTTCCGCCCCTATATTTACCACTGGCTTACCGGGGTAACACTCCCAAAGAGCCACATACATACTGGGTAGGGCATATCTGGTTGCGCGCTAAATTCTCCGGGCGGAGGGAACTAACGCTCCGGTTCCTTGAACGGCGGGGTCCCCGCCCACGGGGCGTCCATGCCCCGGGGGCGGCTTCAGACGTCCATGTCTTCCGCCCCGCCGTTCCGCGGAACCGTCGCAAGTTCCCTTAGCCGCCCCTCGAAATATCGCTTCACCAGATATGCCACTCCCCATGGAAACCGCATCTTGGTATTAGCCCTGCACTGGAAATTATCCCCTACTTACTCAAAAGGGAGTCGTGGGAACACACCCAAAACAGCCTTGAGACATTGAATCAAAGAGCGGAGGCGCCGAAGGGGGAAGTCAGGGACAGCATGTTTGAACCCCGAAGGGGTGAGTTCTGTCCCTGCCCGAAGGAGCCGGAGCTCATTCGTCCTTGTCTCCGGCTGTAAGGGGGTGTTCCCCGACCTCTAAATTTGAATAATTAACCAATATCATCCATCTCCATCCATTATACCCCTTCCCAGCCCAGAAAAAAAGAAGCAGGGGCCCCCACCCCTACTCCAGTATATAAACCTCCACCTGGCGCCGCCCAAAACGCACGGCCTCCTCATAGGTATCAAAACATAGGTCAACACAATAACCCTTGATGGCCCCACCGGTATCCGCCGCCAAGCCCTTCCCGTAGCCAGAAACATACAGCCTTGTTCCCAGGGGGATCACCCGGGGATCAACGGCCACAATTCCCCTCCTCGCCTTAACCCCCGTGGCGGTATACTTGCTGGTAACCCCAAGACTGCGGGAATCAGGGGCATAGGCCGTGGCCTCCATCTTCAGCATTTTTTTGTAACGCAGATCCGGCCCACCCCGGCTGGTGTTAATGGTACCCATTGCCACAACCCGGGCCGTCGGCTCCTCTATTATATCCTCAGTGAGAATTTCCTCCGCCACCTTTTCCCCATTTTCATACAAATACCACACAAGCCGCCGGGCCAAACCCTCCCGCCCCTCCTGCACCAGCCTAGATTGCCCTTGGGGCATACTATCATCACTCAAACGCCGGGTCTGAAAGGGTATGGCAACCTCAGCACTTATTACCTTTTCCTCCACCCTAATTACTTCTATCTCAATTCCCGCTGTCAGGGGAGTCTGTCCTTGGGGACGCAACCGGTCCAGGGGCCCCAGGACAACACCTGCTTCCTCCACGGCTCCCAAGACATTTTTTTGCCCACTGACAGTATCCACCGTCTTCCCATCCACCCTAATTGTAAGGGGCACCGCCCGCCTAACCTCCACCTTCATCCCCTCTTCAAGGGGCATATCCCAATGCGGTTCCACCATATCGCAGGCCAAGACCTGAACATCCTTTTCCGCCAAGAGGCCCCTCACATCCCCCTGCAGTGTCCGTACCACCTGCTCCCGGCCATCGACACTAAGGGTTACCTCCGTAAACGCCCACCCATACCCTAGAGCTAAAAGGGAGAAAAAGGTCATTAGGGCCAAGAACCCCACCAACCCTCCCCACGACCGCCGGCCGCGGGTCTTTCCCCCCGGCTGAAGATGCGCGGGCTTTTCGTCCATCATGAAACCCTCCTTTGTCGGGGAAAACTCACCATTTAAAAGCTATGTCAGCCATTCTATATTATTTCCAGAATCATGTCAACTAACCATAAATGGTGAATTTTTACAGGCGGGCTCAGAATCCCCTGGTCCAGTATATGCCCAGGGGACACCACCCTGCCCCAGATGGACACGGAGGGGCCTCGGCGGGCCGGGTACCGGGGCCCGGCTAGGAATCCCCCTCGGCCCTGAGGGGTAAAGCAAAGAGGGCAATGGTGTTGGCCCTGGTTTGCCTTTTAACCTCCGCCACCGGGATTCCCTTGAGGCGGGCCACAGCCTCGGCCACATGGGTCACATAGGCCGGTTCATTGCGCTTTCCCCGGTGGGGAACTGGGGTCAAATAGGGGGAATCCGTTTCCAGCAAAAGGCGCTCTAAGGGCAGTCCCGCCGCCACCCGGGCCAGGCGCCGGGCGTTGGCAAAGGTTACGGGCCCGGCCAAGGAAATATAAAAGCCCATGTCTATGCATTCCTGGGCCATTTCCAGGCTACCAGAAAAGCAGTGGAGCACTCCCCCCACTTCCCCGGCCCCTTCCTCCCGGAGGATTTCCACCGTATCCCCGTGGGCCTCCCGATCGTGAATTATGATGGGGAGCCCCAGTTCCTTGGCCAAGTTAATTTGATAACGAAAAACCCGCTGCTGAATATTCCGGGGGGATAGGTCCCGATAGTAGTCCAGGCCCATCTCCCCCAAGGCCACCACCCTCTCCGCCGCGGCCAGTTCCCTAATGGCGGCAAAGGTATCACCGGTCACATGGGCGCTGTTGTGGGGGTGTATGCCCACGGCGGCGAAGACCTGCTCCTGTTTTTGCGCCAGATCCCGGGCCCGCCGGGAAGAGGACAGGGTACTGCCAACGGCCAGGACATGGTCAACCCCCGCCTCCTTGGCCCGGGCCAAAACCTCCTCCCGGTCAGCATCAAACTCCCTGTCCTGGATATGGCAGTGGCTATCGATAAGCATAGGATCAACCCCCATCTCAAGTAATTTTGGCCCCATTGGCAATATCCTTGTCAACTGTCAAAAGGGACAAGTTGCCCTCATCATCACTGGCGGCCAAGATCATACCATCGGATACTATTCCCATTAACTTTGCCGGCTCCAGATTGGCCACCACAACCAACTTCTTTCCTATTAGGTCCTGGGGATTCTCCCACTGGGCAATACCGGCTACCACCTGTCTTTTCTCCGTGCCCAGGTCTACTTGGAATTTTAGGAGCTTTTTGGATTTCTCCACCCTCTCCGCCGCAAGAACCTGGGCCACCCGCAGATCCAAGCGGCCAAACTCTTCAATGGTAATTTTCTCCCCCACCCCAGGGGTCTTCTCCGTCACTTTTTTCTCCCCCCCTTGCAGTGCCTCCTTCATATCAATACGGGGGAAGATGGGTTCCCCCCGCCGGACCCTAATACCAGCCGCCAAGAGACCCCAGGTCTCCGCCTCCCGGTAGGGGACGGCCCGAACATCCCCCTCTAGGCCCAACTGCTGCCAAATCTTTTCCGGGGCAGTGGGGAGATAGGGTACCAGAAGAAGGCCTATTATCCGCAGGGCCTCGGCCAAATTAGAGAGAACAGTCCGTAACCGGGGGCGATCCGCCTCCTCCCGGGCTAAAATCCAGGGTGTCGTTTCGTCTATATACTTGTTGGCCCGCCCCACCAGCTTCCAAATGGCCGCCAAGGCAGTGGATATCTCCAACTTCTCCATGGACTCCACTACTTCCTGGGCCACATCCCGGGCAACCCCCATTAGCTCCTGGTCATGGTCTCCGGGGGCAGCGGGTTCTGGTATCACCCCGGCAAAGTACTTTTCAATCATGGTTAGGGTACGGTGGAGCAGGTTGCCCAAATCATTGGCCAAATCAGCATTAATCCTCCGCACAAGGGCCTCCTCCGAATAGTGGCCATCGGCCCCAAAGGCAATCTCCCGCAGGAGGTAATAGCGGATAGCATCCACCCCGTACTTATCCACCAACACCAAGGGATCCACCACATTGCCCAAGGATTTGGACATCTTGCCACTTTCCAAGATGAGCCAGCCATGGCCAAAGACCTTTTTCGGCAAGGGTATCTCCAAGGCCATGAGCATCATGGGCCAGATGATGGTATGAAAACGGACGATCTCCTTACCCATTAGGTGAAGATCAGCCGGCCAGTAATGCCGATACTTTTCCTCATCCTCCGAACCATAACCCAAGGCTGTGATATAGTTGGACAGGGCATCGACCCAGACATAAATGACATGCTTGGGATCCATGGGAACCTTTATTCCCCAGTCAAAGGTGGTGCGGGAGACACAGAGGTCCTCCAGGCCGCTTTTAACAAAGCTGATCATTTCATTGCGGCGGGAGGCCGGCTGAATAAAGTCGGGGTTATCCGCCACAAACTTCAGCCAGCGGTCGGTGTATTTGGACATCCGGAAAAAATAGCTCTCCTCCTTCACCAATTCCACGGGCCGGCCGCAGTCTAAACAGGCCTTATCCTCCCCCACCTGCCTGTCGGTCCAAAAGGTTTCACAGGGAACACAGTACCAGCCTTCATATTCAGACTTGTAGATGTCCCCCCGGTCATAGAGTTCCTGAAATATTTTCTTTACACCCTTAATGTGCCTTTCCTCCGTAGTCCTAAGAAAGTCATCATTGGTGATGTGGAGGGTTTGCCAAAGACTCTTAAAGCTGGCCACAATTTCATCCACATACTCCTGGGGGCTGACCCCCTTTTCCGCCGCCACCCGTTGGATTTTTTGCCCGTGTTCATCGGATCCGGTCAGGAACATGACATCGTAACCCCTCTGCCGCTTGTAGCGGGCCATGGCATCGGCCGCCACCGTTGTGTAGGCATGGCCAATATGGAGATTGTCACTGGGATAATAAATTGGGGTTGTCAAATAATATGTCGGTTTTCCCATCTTTTCAACTCCTTTTCTAAACGGGGAGGCAGCTCCCCTGTCTGGCTTATTTTGCTGGCCCGGGGTCCACTTCCCCCCTTCTATTAAAAACAAAAATCCCCTCCTCCCCAGGAAAATACTCCCAAGGGGCGAGGGAACTCATCCACGCGGTACCACCCTTTTTTACCCCAGCCTTGCGGCTGTGGCCTCCCCAGGTACGGGGCAGCAGTATGCCCGATACCCCGGCAAGATAACGGTTGCCCTTCCCCCATTGGGGGGAACCCGGCCCAGCGTACTGGAGTCGCCCTTGGCGACCCGTTCCACCTGCAGTTCAGGGGCCATCTTCACTAGGTAAACAGGCACCGGCTTGCACCCTCCCCGGCTCTCTAAGGCCTGCACCCCTAGCTACTCGCCCCCATCATCACCTTTTTTCCTATGAGGGACAATTTATAATAAATATACTAAAAGAGGGGGGGGATGTCAAGGAAATTTGCCCTGCGGCCCAAGGGCCGGCGCCCTTTAACCCACTGCCAGTTCGTTGCCTCCCAACTTTTTAGCCCTATACATCTGGTTGTCAGCCCTGGTTATAAGCCCATCCAGGCTATCCCGGGGCTTTCTTTCCGCCACGCCCAAGCTGACGGTAATGGGTATGGAGATGCCAGCCCCAATCACAAACATATTGGCAGCCACACTCCTTTTGATCCTCTGGGCAATTTCTACGGATTTTTCCCGGCCACATTGCAAAAAAACAATAAATTCTTCCCCACCATAGCGCCCCACCAGATCCGTTTCCTTGATGGCGCCGGACAACCTCTTCCCCAAGATCTTAAGGACCTTGTCCCCCACCACATGGCCATAGGTGTCATTAACCCTTTTGAAATTATCCACATCCAGCATGATAACAGATAGATCTCGGTTTTCCGCTGCACACTTTAGAAATACTTCCCTACCCAATTTCAAGACCTGGCGGCGATTGTATAAACCCGTCATACAATCCCGAATGGCTATTTCCCGCAACTTGACCACGGCGCTTTCCAATTGACTTGTCCTCTCCAGGACCCTATCATCCAATTCCCTATTCAAGCTATCAATTTTACTTAGTATTATCTCGTTCTCCTGCAAAAGCCTTTCGTACTCTGCCCTAAGATGGGCAAGCTCTTCTTCCACAGCCTCGCGCAGGCTAACCTCCCGCGTGGCCCTGGCATAAAAGGTCTCACACAGATTTAAGGCTATCTCCAGTATTCTTGTAAGAGCATCCCCCTTGCCCATTGGCATTACACCCTTTTGGCAGTATTTTAGGAGGCAAATCCCTCCGGGCAAACACCCCGGCATATGGCGGGCTAATCATCCCCACGGTATAAATTCTATTCGCTGGAGCGGAGGTGAATCCTCCTTTTACCAGTGGGTATTTTCAGATAAGTTTCGCTATAATGTGGGCTCAAAATCCCCATGGGGGCCAGAAATAGGATAAAAGTCCTTGACTTATTTTGGTAATTTTGGTACACTTTACTTGAAAATATTGTCGAATAAACGTGGGGGGAGGAGAACAATGCTCAAATCAACGGGTATAGTGCGTAAGGTTGATGAACTTGGCCGCGTGGTTATCCCCATCGAATTGCGGCGGAATTTGTCCATTGCTGAAAAGGATGCCCTGGAAATCTATGTGGATGCCGACAAGATCGTCCTCAAAAAGTACGAGCCTGCCTGTGTATTCTGTGGCAATGCCGAGGGAGTTGTGAGCTTCCGGGGCAAAAACATCTGTCAGAACTGCCTCAAGGATATGCGGGAGCAAGCGGGCTAAACAAGATAAAACACCTAAACACCCACTTTCAAGTGGGTGTCTTTTTCTATTTATCCACCTTTAGTGCCGCCTGGTAAAGGTAGCGCCGGGGTAGGCCCCTTTCCCGGGCTGCCAACTTAATGGCCTCCTTCTTTACTACCCCCAGCCCAACCAGGTCGGCAACCAAATTTAGGGCCCCCTCCACCTGGGCGGGTGTAATTTCTCCTTCCGGGGCGGGGGCCCCCGCCAAAATTAAACAAAATTCTCCCCGGGGCACCCCCCGCTGAAAATGGGAAATATGTTGGCTGATGGGGCCGCGCCGCACCTCTTCATAGCGTTTGGTCAACTCCCGGGCAACCACCAACCAACGCTCCCCAAAACCTTTAGCCAGATCAGTCAGGGTTGCCAACAGCCGGTGGGGAGATTCATAAAGGACAATGGTGCGCCTCTCCCGGGCCAGGGAGGAAAAATATTCTACCCTTTCCCGGCCCCGGCGGGGGGGAAAGCCGGCAAAAACAAAGCTATCGGCGGGCAGGCCCGATAGGGCCAAGGCGGTGATCAGGGCCGTGGGACCCGGCAAAACCTCCACGGGAATCCCACTGGCAATGGCGCCCTGGACCAGCTCTGTCCCCGGATCGGCAATGGCCGGCATTCCGGCATCGGATACCAGGGCAATATCTTCCCCCACCGCCAAACGCCCAAGCAATTCTTCCCCCCGGGCTCGGCGATTATGTTCATGGTAACTGACCAAGGGTGTTTTAATATCATAGTGCCGGAGAAGTTTTCTTGTCCGCCGGGTATCCTCGGCGGCAATGACATTCACCTGCCCCAAAATCCTTAAAACCCGGAGGGTGATATCCTCCAAGTTGCCGATGGGGGTGGCACAAAGGTATAATCTCCCAGAGCCGACAGCCGCTGGCATAAGTCTAGTCCTCCCAAGCTCCCGGTCCTTGGCAAAGAAGGCCCGGCAGTATTGCCCATTTCCTATCCCTGGTAAAAACTCAAGACCTCCTTACTGTAGCCGCCCCCCTCCTGGTAGATGGCCAATGGGGGCAAGACATCCACATGGGGGCGGGCCCCCTTGACTCCCACCACCATAACCATGGTGGGCTTTCGCCTTGGGGTGGGATGAACAAAGCGGAGGGTCTTGGGTTCCAAGCCCTCAGCCCGCATGGTGGTCAAAAGATCAATGAGGCGCCCGGGCCGGTGGATAAGGGCCATCCGCCCCCGGTTCCGCAGCATTTGGGCCCCGGTCCGGAGAACATCAGTTAGGGTGCACAGGATTTCATGGCGAGCAATGGCCAGTTCCTCCCGGGAGTTGACCTTCCCCCCGGCCGGAAGGTAGGGGGGGTTGCTGATGACCAGGTCGTATCCCCCGGCTATCAGTTGGGGCGGGGGAAAACAAAGATCACCTTCCATGATGGTGATCAAGTCTTCCAAACCATTTAGGGCCACACTGCGCTGGGCCATGTCCACCAGCCGGGGCTGTATTTCCAAACCATGGATGGCACCGGGTTCCCCAATCCCGGCCAGTAGAAGGGGAAGGACTCCGTTACCTGTACCCAGATCCAAAACCCGGTCCCCCTTGCGCAGGGGGGCAAAGTGGGCCAGTAGTACGGAGTCTATGCCAAAGCGAAAGGTATCCCTGGCCTGGATTATTTTCAGACCACAGCGCTGCAAATCCTCCAGGTCTTCCCCAGGGTCTAGACCTATCCTTGTCTCATTTCTAGATAACACGGCATACCTCCATTATTTTATCCTATTTGGGGGGATGCCATCATCCCATTAATCCCTTTAGGTATGCAAAAGCCCGGCGGGGCGGCACAGGGGCCACCCCCTACGGGATCCTAACATTGTTTCCGGAGGAAATGGGGGCCTCCCCTAGTCCTCCGCCGGGGCAAATTCCTGGAAGGCATCGGTAACGGCATCGATGATTCCCCGGCTGGTAAAGGTGGCTCCGGCCACGGTATCAACCTCAATTTCCTGCTCCTCCACCATCCGCTGGGGGACCATCTCCAGGGCAACATCGGAAACCCCGGGGGTATCGTGGTGTTCTAAAATATCCACCCCCACCAAACGGCCACCCTCCACCCGAACCTCCACCCTGGTCTTGCCCCCAAACCCTTCGGCCACACCCTCATAGGATCCATCGGGGATCTGCCCGATATTTAAGCCGGCTTGGGCCCCACCCAAAAATCTCTTCTCCAGCTCACCGGCCATCAATTTCAGCCCTCCCGCCACAGACCGGGAAGAAATGGTGGCCCCGGTGATGGCATCCACATCGGTGCCAATGGTCAGGGGATCCGTCACCTTCTTCTCCTCAAACTGGGAAATAAACCATTCCTCCGTAATCTTGGCTCCCAAGCCGGGGGTTTCACTGTGTTCCATAATCCGCAAACCTGTAATTTTACCCCCCATATCAACACCCATCATCATCCTCACATCTCCGCCATAACCCCCCTGGGAAAAGAGGGCCACGACACCAACCTGCTCCTGCCCCTTGTAACCCACATAATAGGTTTCTTCCTCCCCATCCTCCCCCTCCACCGGGTCAAAATGCTCAGCCGCGGGTAGAAGGGCCTTCAGGTTCTCCTGCAAAACCTGGGCTTCGTGCTCCTCGATAATGGGACGGGTTTTGGCATAGGTTACCGCCAGGGCTGCACCGGTAATGGCACAGAGCAACATCAGTATAAAGGCTAGTCGGACTATTTCACGCACAGTATCTCCCCCTAAAGTAGCATATTTACGGCTCTTTTTATGCAAGCGCTAACCTGTAACAAGTTCTCCTTTGGTGGCCGAAATCCTTCTTCTTTTTTAAAATTGTCTAGCGTTCCCTCTTTACCTTTTCCACAGGAAATTCCACCGGGGCTCCCCCTTCGTGGAGGCGAACCATAACACTTTCCTTCAAGGCATTGACCCCAATTACCTTGCCCCGGCCTTCAGAGGTCTTGACCCGGCAGCCCTCCTTGGGCAACCTGGCCCGGGCCTCCTTGTAAACATCAGCCTCATACCTCAAGCAGCACATGAGGCGCCCACAGAGGCCAGATATCTTGGCCGGGTTCAGGGATAGGTTTTGCTCCTTGGCCATGCGGATGGAAACCGGGGAAAAATCCCCCAAAAAGGAGCAACAACAGAGGGTCCTGCCACAGGTGCCAAGGCCCCCCAGCATCTTGGCCTCATCCCTAACACCGATCTGCCGCAGTTCAATGCGGGTTTTAAAGACAGAGGCCAAATCCCGCACCAATTCCCGGAAATCAACCCGGCCATCGGCAGTAAAGTAAAAGATTATTTTACTATTATCAAAATTATATTCCACATTGATCAACTTCATGGGCAGCTTATGGGCGGCAATTTTATCCAGGCAAATGCCAAAGGCCTCCCCTTCCTTCCTGCGGTTTGCCTCCACCTGCCTTTCATCGGCCGGGGTGGCCAAGCGCAGTACCGGCTTTAGGGGGCTGACAATTTCCCCCTCCTCCACTTCCCTGTTTCCTATTACCACTTCCCCATGCTCCATCCCCCGGGTGGTCTCCACAATAACCCGCTGTTCCGGCTCCAGGGAAAACTCCCCCGGATCAAAGTAGTATATTTTACCCGCAGGTCTAAATCTAATTCCTACAACCTCAGGCACATCAATCACCTCCCCCATCTGTTAAAGACAGATCAGGTTCCAACTGGCCCATAAGCACATTGAGGGCCAGCCCAATATTTACATTGCTAGTCAGCAGGGTCATGATCTCCCGCAGGGCCTCCAAGGATGCCACCAAGCCTCTGCGGGAATAGCATTGGGCCATCTGCCGCAGGCGGGGCATCTCACCCCGGTGCAGCAGCAATTCCTCCGCCCCAGTCTCCTTTAAGATTAGCAGATCCCGAAACCAAAAAAGAAGCTGCTGTAAAAATAGGGGGAGTTCCTCCGCCTTTCCCCATTCTTCCCCCAGCAGCCACCTTTCCCCCTCATTTCCGCCGCAAATGGTAGCGGCCAAGGCCATAACCCGCCGATGACTTTCCCGGGCCCGGCCACTTTCCACCAATTCCCGCGCCCTAACATAGGAGCCGGCCGCCAGGGCAGCCACCACCCCTGCCCTTTCCCGCTCCAAGCCCATTTCCCCCACCAGCTTATCCTCCATAAGGGCCGGGGATAGGGGATAAAAGGGCACCTTCTGGCAACGGGAAACTATGGTGGGCAACAGCCTATCCTCCTGGGAAGTTAGGAGGACCAATACGGCATAGGAGGGCGGCTCCTCCAAAATACACAGCAGGCTATTGGCTGCCTGCACCGTCATTTGCTGGGCAGCAGAAATAATATAAACCTTGTACTTCCCCTCATAGGGTCGAAAATATATATCCTTACGGAGGGACCTGATCTGATCAATTTTAATATTGTTTCCCTCCGGAACCACCTCCAGGACATCGGGATAATTGTTTGCCGCTATACGGCGACAGGTATTGCAGGTCCCACAGGGTTCCCGGGGGCTTGCCGGGCAATTTAGGGCCTGGGCCAAGGCAAGGGCCGCCTCGGCCTGGCCAACCCCCTCTGGGCCTGTAAACAAATAGGCATGGGTTATCCTAGCCCGGGCCAGGCCCCTGGTCAAGCATTTTACCGCCAGCTCCTGGCCCGGGATATCCGCCAAGGCCATGAAAATACCCCCCTAAACCCGCACAAATTGCTCCACATCAATGACAAACACCGCCGCACCACCGACGGAAACCTTTACCGGAAAGGGGACATAGGATTCCGCCATTCCCCCTTGGGGCGAAAGGGGGGCGACGGTCTTCCCCCGGGGCTGGCAGGTCTCCTTAATAATACCCAGAACATCCTCAACCTGCTCATCCTCTATCCCGACCAACAAAGTAGTATTCCCCGCCTGCAAAAAGCCACCGGTACTGGCCAACTTAGTCACCCGGTAATCCTCCTGGACCAAGGCCTCCAAAAGTGGTAAGGCATCCTGATCCTGGACAATGGTGAGCAACAGCTTCATCCCTAAAACCTCCTTTTAGGACAGGGAGTCCGTTTCCGGAACAACTCCACCACCTGCTGCACAATCTGCCCATGTACTGCCTGCACAGACTGCTGGGCTGATATGACCTTAATTCGCCGGGGGTTTTCCCGGGCCAAGCTCAGGTAACCCTCCCGCACGCGGGTGTAGAAGGCATCCCCCTCCACCTCCAGACGATCCCGAGGTACCCCCTCCTGGGCCAAACGTCTGAGGCGTAGGGCCGGATTTAGATCAAGGAGGAGGGTGAGGTGGGGTTCCAGATCCCCCGTGGCCCGCCTATTGATCCCTTCAAGAAAATCCCGGGGCAAACCCCGCCCATAGCCCTGATAGGCAATACTGGAGTCAACAAAGCGGTCACAGACCACGGGGCGGCCAGCCTTCAGGGCTGGTACAATAACCTCCGCCACCAACTGGGCCCGGGAGGCGGCATACAAGAAGGCCTCCGTCAGGGGAACCAAGCCGGTATACTCCCGGCTCAAAAGTAGTTCCCTCACCCCATCCCCCAGCCGGGTTCCCCCCGGCTCCCGGGTAAAAAGGGGATCATAGCCCTTTTCCCAAAACCAATCCCGTAAAAGACCCAGCTGGGTTGTTTTTCCAGCACCGTCCAAGCCTTCTATGGTTAAAAAAATACCCTTCATTCCCCATTTCTACCCCTTCCCACATTGGGGACACCAGCCCCCGGGGGCAAAACCCCCCGGCCCTGTACAATAAATATATGTGCCTCAAGCCCTTTCCAGTCCCCAGCTAATCTAGCAACCACCGCAAGGCAGGGGTTGTACACCAATTATAACCCGAAAGGACGCCGATGTAAAACCATACTTCCCTTCCCTCACCGGGGGGAAAAGGCAGCGAAACAAAAAGCAGGGCAGGGGATAACCGCCCCTGCCCCGCCCCTTCTTCCCATTTATTACCTAATTTCCGTCGGCACAAACATATCTATTATCCCAATCACAACCGCCGCCAAAAGAGCCCCCAGCATGGAAACCCTCAAACCCGGAATAAAAAATTGGACGGCATAAATAACCACCGCCGAAACAATAAAACCAACAATGCCGTGGCCATAGGGGGAAATACTCCTCCCCGCCACCAGCTCAATTACATAACCAATGGCGGCAATTGCAATGGCTGCCATAAGGGCAGTGCCAAAGGTTATGCGGGAAAACCCGGGGACAATAAAACCCACCAACATCAACACCAGTGCCGAAACAATAAAACGTATCGCATGACTAATCCAGGAACCATCACGGGCCGTGTCCGTATCCCGCCCCGTCATTCCCTGTTCCTTGTCACGGCCTTGCACCGAATCAAAGCCCCCATCTACCATTATTTTCACCTCCTGAAATTAGTCTGCACCGTTTGTTGCAAAATATGCATGTACCCCCTTCAGGATATCCCCGGTCCCCACCCCATTTTCGCCCCCAGATCCACCAGCATTCCCAGGAGAATATCCCCCTCGCTGCTGATGAGTTCCGGCAAATCCAACTTAGCCAAAAGGGTCAAAAGAATAATTGTACCGGCGATGATGGTGTCGGCCCTATCCGCTGGTAACCCCCTCACTTCCTTCCGCTGGGCCGGGTCCATCGCTGCCAACCTGAGCAAGATCCTCCTCAGGTGGCGCCGGGGTAAAACCACGCCATGGACCAAATTTGCCCCATACCTCTCCAACCTTAAGTAGATGGCCGTTAGGGTCGTCACTGTCCCGCCCACACCCACAGCCAAAGGGGGGGCTTCCCCCTTACCGCCTCCCAGGTCCTCCAGCCCGCTCCCGGCCAAAACCGCCCTAACCCGCTCCTCCATCTGCTCCAATTGGGTGGGGCCCAAGGGGCCATTTCTTAGGAAAGGATGGCTTTCCATTAACCTGACGGCCCCCAGGGGGAGGCTGACAGAAGCCCTAACCTCCCGCCCCACACCCCTTAGCAATTCCGTACTTCCACCACCAATATCAATAATGAGGCTGGGGCCCGCGGCAACCATGGGTAAGGCCCAGGTCACACCATAAAAACTCAACCGGGCCTCCATCTCCCCGGAAAAAACCTCGGCCTCAAGTCCTGTAGCCTTTTTCAGGCTTTGGAGAAATTCCTTGCCGTTGGCCGCCCCCCGGACGGCACTGGTTGCCCCCACCCGGATCCCTTCCACCCCCACCTCCCGGCAGCGTTCCCAAAATTCCGCCACGGCCGCCAAGGTCCGGGCCTGGGCATCCTTCCCCAGGGCCCCTGTATCCTCCAGTCCCTCCGCCAAGCGGCTATTGCACAGGTCAGTTTCCACAGGCACAATACGCCCTTCCCCCAGCTTGGCAATGAGCAAGCGGGTAGAATTGCTGCCGATATCAATGGCACCATAGAGGGTCATTCCCCTCCCTCCCCTTCACAATTATCCCAATAAAATAAGCATCCCCCAAAGGGAATGCTTATAGCCAGCTTCGGTATGCTAGGAAAACTTAGTGCCCCGGCCACCCCGTTTGGCATCGGCACTCCGGCGTATATCCGTCTGCCTTTCGTCACTTTCCTTGAGAAATTTAGCCAGCTTGTCCTCAAAGGACATGCGCCGTGATTGCCTAGAGGGACGCGGGGGGCGAAAGGTGGGTCCCCTTTGTTCCCGGGGTCCATCGACCTGCCGGATGGACAGGCCAACCTTACCCTCTTTAATGCTAATAACCTTAACCTTCACCTTGTCGTTTTCCTTCAAATGATCCTTAACATCATGGACATAGGCATCGGCAACCTCAGAAATATGAACAAGTCCAGTAACTCCCCCCGGTAGGGTAACAAAGGCACCGAAATTCGCTATTCCCGTAACCGTTCCTTCAACAATGTTCCCAACTTCCAAGGACATCCTCCAGTTGTTCCTCCCTTATATTGTGAAATCCCTTGGACACACTTCTTCTAATCATAAGTATATAGACCCGCATGGCCCTTGTCAAGGAAGCCTCAAGGGGCATCTGCGGGAATTAAAATAATTTCACCCGGCTTTACCAGTCCCAATTCGTCCCGGGCCGCCTGTTCCACCCAGGCATCCGTTTCCATATACTGCACCTTTTGGGCCAATTCGCTGTTTTCAGCCTCCATATCCGCGATCAGCTGCTCCAATTCTGCCCTCTGCCAGTACATTTGCCAAATTTGGCCAATGTTCCCCCAGCTAGTATACAATAAAATACCAATAAAAATACAGATCCCCAAGAGGATGGGAGACCCTTTCCTCCTGTTTTTCCTGGAGCTGGCAGTTTTTTTATTGGCAGGGACCTTCCCCCGGCCCCTAAGGGGAACGACGGACACGACGCAATACACCCCCCTCCGGTGCCAAAAGGTGCTTTGTTATTGCTTCGAGGGGAAAAATGAAAATCCTCCTCTTGCGGGAAATTATCTTTACTTTTTCCCCAGTAAAAAGAGGAGTTTATGCTTGAGGAGCCGGTAAATCAACCGTATCCGCCGTCGCAGCCCCCTAACTAGCCCCCCGGCCCTCCCCAAGACCCTATTTTTGCCAACGGCCAAAAACCCATGCACATAGCGGCCCAAGCCCCGCAAGGGGCGCAGTACAAGGTGGATTAGTCGGCGGCCGGGTTGCAAAAAAACCATATTAAGTACCCCAACTAAGAAGGCAAACCCCCGGCTGATCCCCACAATAACAATGAGGGCAAGCCTTATTATTAGGCCGCTCAGGAGGCGATAATAGAAAAAAAGGCCGCAGAAAATACCCAGAAAGACAAAGGAGCGGACCTGGCCAAAGTTAACCCAGAGGAGGATCCCATAGGTAAATCCCACCACAAGGAGCCAAAAGAGCAAATCCCCCAGGGCGGTTAGGAACCAGCGGGGCTGCACCAGCCCCCGGCCAATGCGGTAGAGATCAAAGATAAGACCCACCCCCACCCCGGTCACAAGCATCCACAGGAGGGTCAAAAGCTGTTGTTCAGGACTAAACACCGGCCTCCCCTCCTAAACCCCTAGCGAAAAAGCCGCCCGATAATTCCCTTCCCCTGCAGGCCCCGGCTTTCTGTGTATTCCAAAATACTGATCAAACCTTCCACATCAAGCTTTGTGGCCGCCAAATCAAGGTGTTTAATATGAAGGTCAGTCCCCGTCAGCCGCAAAATCCCCCGTGTGGTTTCCATCACAATTTGCTCATCATCAAAGCTGATGACATCCTCCACCCCCACAATCTCCATCTGCTCCCTATCTATCATAATAACCTTGTGATGTTGCCTAACCTTAATTTTATCCTCCATACATGTGCCCCCCTTCCGAGACCTGGGGATCTTTCCCTGCCCCGGCTCTAGAATTTTTATGCTAAAAAAAGGATTTTATGACAAAAAAAAAGCGCACCCCGTGGGTTTGCGCCCTTTAGCCAAAAACCACCCTCTGCCTGTTCCAGACCCCCTAATCCCAAAGTTTTTTCAGTTTCACATCCTTAAAATAATACTCTACTATTTTCTCCGGCTTTTGCCCCTCCTTGGCCAAGCCGTAGGCCCCCCACTGGCACATACCCACCCCATGGCCATAACCCTGGCCCTTAAAGATAACCTCATCCCCCGCCAGGCTAATATCTTGCAAAAGAATTGATTTCATTTTCGTACTGCCCAGGGCAACCCGAAAATCGGCCCCGGCCACCTCCACGTCATCCACCTTAATTGTCACCGCGCGGCCCGTCGGCCCCTTTTGGGCTATGGTCACATCCTCCACGGGCCCTGCCTCCCCATCCAATTCCGCCAGGGCAACCCTAATCTCATCCTTGCTAAAGGATGCCGTCCAATCCTTATCCTCCGGGGGTGCATACTTGGCCCCGGGATTATCCACACTGACAATGTAGGGGGGTTCCTCCTCCCGAAAGACCAGACCTTCCTTGGCCAGGGCCGTCTTTTCACCGGCATAGGCGCTGAACCAAGCCTTAATGTAGTCATCCCCATGGGTAACAACCTCACCCCGGGTCATCTCCACCGCCTCCCGCACCCGCTCATTAATGGCCTGGGCGTCATAGGCTTGAAAGTGTTCCACAGCAGTACAGGCATCGGTCCCGTGCATGGGGGCACCACCCCTACTCTTGATGGTCTCCAGGGTAAAGGTTCGGGCCATGATGGCCTGGGCCGCCAGGGCCTCCAGGGGCCAATCCGTCTTCATCTCGGCGGCCACCACACCCATGATGTACTCCTCAAATTGCATTTCCCTTGTCTCCTCCGTCTCATGGATGAAAACCCGGAGGAGGGGTTCCTCCCCTGCCTCGGCCATCTCCAGTACCCGGCTTTCCCCTCCTTCCCGGGGGGGCTTCTCCGGTGCCTTCCGAAACATGGTGCACCCGCCCTGGAAAAGCAATAGAAGCAGTACACCCACCACCAACAGTCTGCCGCCTTTCATCAGACCTCACCATCCCTTGGCTTTTATGGGAAGGGGATTTGGGAAAACAAAGTCTCCCAAAGGACTTCCCTCTGCCTATTATGCGAAAAAGGGATGGTCCCTATACCAGGGAGGGCCTTAACCCCCCGCCTCCTCCCTGGGCCCATCAGCCAATATCCGGTAGAGGGAACTGGCATCCCTAACCCCGGCCCTTTCCGGTACAGCCAGAACCTCCACCTCCAGGCAGCGGCGGCCAAAATCCACTTCCAGCCTAGCGCCAATATTCACCTCTGCCCCCGCCTTGGCCACCCGCCCATTAAGCCGCACCCTCCCCTGGGTGCAGGCCCTTTTGGCCAGGGTGCGCCGCTTTATCAAACGCGAAACTTGCAAAAACTTGTCCAAACGCAAGGTTACCAACTCCACTTTTTCTTTTTCCCCCGGAAAGAAAATCAGGCCCCCGCAGTGGGAACCTGATTTTAGGAAAGAATCAGTTCAACGACCAGAGACTGCATCCTTAAGTCCCTTCCCGGCCTTAAATGCCGGCACCTTGGCCGCCGGAATATCAATTTCCTCTCCCGTCTGCGGGTTCCGCCCCTTGCGGGCCTTCCTTTCCCGGACTTCAAAGGTGCCAAAGCCGATCAACTGCACCTTTTCCCCCGTTGCCATTGTCTCCTGAATAGTTTCAAACACGGCGTTAACTGCCTTCTCTGCATCCTTTTTAGTAATATCAATTTTATTAGCAACACTAGAAATTAGTTCCCCTTTGTTCACATCCTCGCCTCCTTATGGATTAAAATAATGTACGCTAAGTATTTTCGCTGCCAAAGCCTAATCTCCTGCCTCCCTTGGGGGTTTTTCGCAAAGTTTACCATTTTCTTTTGCCTGCTCCCACAATTTATCCATTTCCGCCAAAGTCAGGTCCTTTAAATCCCGTCCCTCCTGGCGGGCAACCCCCTCGATATAGCGAAAGCGCCTGGTAAATTTAGCATTGGTACGGGTTAGGGCAGTCTCCGGCTCCACCAGCAAAAATCGAGCCACATTGACAACGGCAAACAATAAGTCTCCCAACTCCTCCTCCACGGCCGCGGCGTCCTCCCGGTCGGCGGCTTCCTTTAATTCCAAGAGCTCCTCCTCCACCTTGGCAAAGGCCCCCTGGGCACTATCCCAGTCAAAGCCCACCCGGGCTGCCTTCTCCTGCAACTTTAGGGCCCGCATCAGGGCCGGCAACTGCACGGGGATACCGGCTAAAACCGTATCCCCCTCCTTCCTGCCCCTTTCCTGTCCCTTTATCTCTTCCCAATTTACCTGGACCTGGGCACTGTCTTTGACCCTTGCGGCGGCAAAAACATGGGGATGGCGGCGGATCATTTTGGCAGTAATTCCCTCCACCACCTCTGTTAGGGAGAACTCGCCCCGGGCCTGGGCCAAGGCGGCGTGGAATACTATTTGTAATAGTAAGTCTCCCAACTCCTCACATAATTTATGCATATCCCCTTCCTCGATGGCCTCGATAACCTCATAAGACTCCTCCAAAAGGTAGCGGCGTAGAGAAAGGTGGGTCTGTTCCCGGTCCCAGGGACAGCCATCCTCTGCCAACAACCCTTCCATCACCCTCACCAATGGATCCAAGGGATAGGTACTCCCCTCCACCTTCATCATCAATTCACCCTTCCTAATCTTTTAGCAAACCTTGGCCCCGGAGGCGGGCGGATAAGCGGGGCCCCAGATAGGGGATCATTTCCACATCTTGAGCACCCAAACCACCCAATAAGAGAAGCACTAGGAGATAGACCATGGCTCCCACAGCAATGGCGAGCAAAGTGGCGGGGGTATTTCCCCCCTG
>JAAYSG010000081.1 GCA_012518435.1 Bacillota bacterium | reverse complement strand
GTGCGCAAAACCATGGGAAAGAGGGTAAAGGGAGTATCTTCTATGTATTCCTCCACATGGCCGCTTTCCAAAACCCCATCCACCCGAATCCTTTTTAGGCGGGAACGGACCTCCGTGAGGAGTTCCTCGCTGGCCAAACCCTTAATATATACTAGAGAAAGTTGGGTCTGGGTTAAGTCCCCCACCTGATAGTTTTCGATCCAGAGGTTGGGAGTTTTAATACGGCGGCGGAGAAGGGTGATATTGGTTTCAATGCTTTCGATAAAACCCACCCGGGGACCCCGAATAGTGGTTTCCGAGGTTGGTTCCTCGATGGACCTTGTCTCCAGACAACTGGTATCACAGATAAGGCCCTGGGCCACGCCGGCAAAGAGAAGGGCTGTTTTCCCCGAAGAGATCCTGTGGCAGATCTCCCCCAGCAAGGCAGACCTTTGCACCTGGTGGCTGGGGAGAAGACCATCCTCAATACTGGCCAGAAGCCCTTCTCCCTTGGGCAGTTGGACAGAAATTCTTTGGGCTTCTATTTCCAGGGCCTTGAGAATCTCCTCCACCCTATCCGGGGCAACCATACCATCTAAACAAAGGAGGGCCCCGGGAATTTGGGCTGCACCCACCCGAAAATGGCGGAAAATCAAATCGGGACTATTCCCATACAGTTCCCCAATGGTCTTGATATTTTCATTTAAGTTGTCGGTCAGCTTCAAATCCCGGATAAAGGCCTCCCGCTGGCCAATGTCCTGGATGGCAGCCAAATCCCCCTTCTTATCGCGGCTCCGTATCTTGGACCGAAGGCCCCCGAAAAGTTCCTTGAGCCAAGCCATATCAACCTTTCCCCACCTTCCCCCTCAAGGGTTCCTTTTTCACCCACCGGTTCCTTATAATAGGATGGCAGATAAGGGGGAAAGGTATACGGAACTTTTGCGCAGAATCCTTTATTTGTGGCTTTGGGGAAGGAAATTGGGGTTGAAGGGGGAAGAAAAAGAGGGGAACTAGTCTAGTACAATCGAGGTGTTTGGGAATGCAGCTTTCGCCCAGGGGGGCCCAGTACCTTTTACTGGCCATTATGGCCCTTATTGCGCTGGGGGTAGGATTATCCCTGGCCATATATCTGGCCCTGGGGGCAGCCCTACTGGTGGTGGTTATTTGTGCCGCTGGACAGGGCGTGTCCCCCCAAAAAATAGGGAATATGATAGGGCGGGGCCTTTATCGCTCCCGCCACATGCTAATAATTCTCTCCCTCATCAGTATTCTCATTGGTTTATGGAAACAGAATGGTAGCCTGGCCACCCTCATTTATTTTGGTTTCCATTTTATCCGGCCGAAAATATTTCTCCCGGCGGTATTTGTCCTCACCAGCCTGGTTTCCCTTCTCCTGGGTACAGCCGTCGGGACTGTAAGTACAATTGGTATCGTCCTAATGGGTCTGGCGGAAAGTATGGGCATTCCGGCAGCCATGGTGGCCGGGGCGGTGGTGGGGGGTGCCTATGTGGGGGATCGTTCCGCACCCACATCCGGCCCCCTCCATCTCATGGCAGCAGTTACAGATACAGAGGCAAGCCAACTCCTGCCCTACATCCTTTCCACCCTTGCCCCCACCTATCTCCTAGCCCTGGTGTTTTACTATATTTTAGGGCCCTATGCCCAACCCCTATCCCTGGGGCCAGAAACAATAGCCCACTTCCAAGGGCTCCTCACCACGGCCTTTACCATCAAGCCCCTGCTACTCCTGCCCCCCACCCTGCTTTTGCTCCTCTCCGTTTTGCGGGTGCAGATTATCCCCAACCTCTTTTTAACCTTGGGGGCAACCTGTATTTTTAGCATAATGGAAGGCCTCTCCCCCATGGATATCCTAAAAACGGCCATCTATGGTTATTTTCCCACTGCAGATCTACCCTTTAGCGGGGTTTTAACGGGCGGGGGCTTCCTCTCCTTCACCACCATTCTCCTGGTTATTTCCACGGCCATGTCCCTGACAGGGCTTCTGGAAGATACCGGGGTTTTTCACCAGGCCATGGAGGGGGTTTTGGGGCGCATTCGGACCGTCCCCCAACTTATTTTGGCTACCAGCATTTTTAGCATTGCCACTGCCGCCGTTGCCTGCACCCAAGTGGTATCCGTTGTGGCACCGGGGGCGGTCTTTCAGCCCACCTACAGGCGCCTGGGGGTGGATAACCTCGTCCTGGCCCGTACCATAGCCGACACCGGTGTAACGGTGTCGGGCATTATCCCCTGGAGCATTGCCGCCCTTTCGCCGGCCCTAATTTTGGGTGTGGCAGTGCCAGATTTTATGCCCTATGCCGCCTACTGCTGGTTAAGCCCCCTGGTAACCAACCTCTTCGCCCTTTTGGGCTGGGTAAAGAAAACAGAGGCTGAAGGCCACCGGGTGGGTGCGGACCTTAAAGGGTAAAGCGGGATAACAATTTTTCAAACTCCCCGGCCATCTCCTCCAATTGGAGGGCTGCGGCAGCAATCTCCTCCGTGCTGGCCGTCTGCTCCTCTGTTAAGGCGGCAATATTTTGGGTTCCAGCCGCCGAATCCTTACTTATGGCCAAAATTTCTTCTATAATACTAACAACTTGCTCACTTCCGGCGGCAATTTCCTCGCTGGCGCTGGATACCTCCTGGATACGCCCGGTAACCCTTTGGACAGAGGCCAGGATGTCCCTAAAGGAGGCATCCACCAGCCGCACCTCCTCCGTGCCAGCAGCCAATTCCCCCGCCCCCGCCCCCATGACAGTAATTGTCTTTTCAATATCGGCCTGGGTCTCATTTACCAAGACACCGATCTCCTTGGCCGCAGTAGCCGACTGTTCCGCCAACTTGCGTACCTCATCGGCCACAACTGCAAAGCCCCGCCCCTGCTCCCCTGCCCGGGCAGCCTCAATGGCAGCATTGAGGGCCAAAAGATTTGTTTGCTCGGCTATGCCGGTAATGACCATGACAATATTTCCTATTTCCTCTGAACGCACCCCCAAGGCTTCAATGACAGTGGTGGCATCTTGGATGGTTTGATTGGCCCCCTCAATCTGGGCCACGGTCTTTTCCGTAATTTCGCTACCCGCCTGGGCCAAATCGTGGGCTGAGGCCGAATCCCCGGCAACGGAATGGGCATTACCAGCAATCTGCTGTACCGCCTCTGCCAGTTCGCTTATTATCTGGGAGACATAATCCACCCGTTCCACTTGCTTTTCGGCCCCCACAGCCACCTCCTGCACTGTATTGGCAATCTGCTCCGAGGCCGCACCGGTCTCCCGGGCACTGGTGGAAAATTCCCGGGCATAGCCATTTATTTTGCCGGCATCCTGGCGAATTTGGCCCACCAATTGCCGCAACCCCACAACCATTTGCCCAAAGGCCGCCGCCAGGGCACCCACCTCATCCTGGCTTGTAACCTGGGGCATAAGACCCAAATTACCAGAGGCTATTTCCTCACTAACCTTAGTTAACTCCACCAGGGGGCGGGTAATACTGCGGGGAAGGTAGGTTATGGCGACAAAGCCGATAATGATGATGAGCAGGCCCGATACGGCCAGGATCTTAATGGTTTGGGCCGCCTCAGCCATGACAAAACTTTTGGCCGCCTCAATTGCCCCTTCATTTAAACCATTTAAAATGGAATAGTGGGTGTGGAGTTTCCGCTGCCGATTGGCGTACATTCCATCGTTATAAAGGAATATGGCCTCCTCCTGTTGGCCAGACTCATAAATGCTAATTATCTCAATGGTCCTGGAGCGGAGCTCCTCCTGGACTGCATCTATTTTATCAATTATCTCCAGTTGTTCCCCATCAGTTGCATATCCCCGGGCCTTTTCCGTGCTCATACTAACATCGGCCAACCGCAGCTGTATGGCAGTATGGGCATCTTGGGAACCCGATAGCAAGTATTCACCCAGGGCCGCCTGTTGCCGGGAAATGGCAGCATCAACCTCCTTCAGGGCCACTATGTAGGGATAATTAATATCTATGACGTCCTCATAACTGGCAATAATGGCGGTGATCCTCTGGTAAGCAAAACCCGCCAAGGATAGGACCAGTACTATTATTAGTAAATAACCACTGGCAATTTTCCGCGAAAGCCTCCTAGAACCCCACCAAGCCGCCCGCTTTTTCCTTTCCCGGGGTTTTTTCCGCCCAAGCTTGCCAAACTTCCACCAGCTGGGCCTCTTTTGCCCCTGGCCCTTTTCCTCCAATTGCACCTTCTTTTTCCCAGAATTATTTTTCGCCGGCATTTCTCCCGCACCCATTGGAGCACACTCCCTTCTAAATTAAGTTTTCTTGCAACCTAAAATCCAATTCCTTGGCCCTGTTCAAGTAAAAACAACTTGTTATTACCATGGGATACATCTTCCCATTATTATACCAAGGATCCAACAATTATGGAAATATCGGCAACTTTTGTGGGGCTGGGCAATAAAACAAAGAAAACCCTTCCAATATCACCGTAGGAGCAGTGAAAAGGGGGGACAGATGTCGAACTTGGGACAGCCCAGCAAATTACAGAGAGTCGGGATAAAAATAGAGGATCAAGGTCTAAAAAAGGAGAAAACCCATGCATAATGTTCCCCCCAGGAGGAATAATAGGGGGCGAAGGAGGGATGCAGGCGTGAAGATTAATTTAACACAAAAGGAACAGATGCTCCTGCAGGACCAGGCCAACCACGAAAAAATTTGCATCCAAAAGTACAACAACTATGCCAATCAAACCCAAGATCCCCAACTAAAGCAGCTTCTCCAGGCCTATGCCCAAGAGGAAGAAGAGCATTTAAATACCCTCAAGCAAATCATGGGTGGTACTGTTCCCAACATACAGCAAAAGGGGCAGCAGCAGGCACCGTTAGGGACACAGGGGAAGGCCCAACAGCAAACACAAGAACAGCAGACACAGCAGGTTGAGCAAAAGGCCCAGCAGGATCAGCAGTATTCCCAGCAAACCCAAGAACAAATTGAAAAGGCCCAGCAGCAGACCCAACAAGCACAACAGCAACAGCTATTGCAGACACAGGGACAAATGGGGCAACAGCAAGTTGGTAGCCAGGCCGGTTTAGGGGGACAAAAGGAAAAGGATCTTTTAACTGATCTTCTCATGACGGAAAAGTATATGTCCAACACCTATGACACGGCAATTTTTGAGTTTACCAATAGCCAGGTGCGACAGGTATTAAACCATATTCAAAAGGAAGAACAGGAACACGGAGAAGGAATTTTCAACTACATGCAAAGTCATGGTATGTATAATCCCCAGTAGGGGGGCTTTCTCCCCACAGGAGGTAAAAAAAGAAAATTAAAATGCCAGGAGCACCGGCTTGCCTCCTGGCATTTTCTTTGTCCTCTATGCCTTGGCCAACAATTTATAGTATCCACCCTTGGCCAGGGCTTCATAGGCGGTAACCCAACGTTCGTAGGAGGCATCATAGGCGGCAAAATTGGCCGGATTTGGTTCATATTCTTCACTTATTTTAACAGCCCTATCCGCCGCTTCCTTGTAATCCTTGTAGACCCCAGCCCCCACACCGGCATAAAGGGCGGCACCCAGGCAGCCAGTTTCCGAGGTTTGGAGGATTTGAATGGGTACCTTAAAGGAATCGGCCATCATTTGGTTCCACATACGCGATTTTGTGGCCCCACCGGTGACACGAATCGCCTTGATTTCAATCCCGGCCTCCCGCTCGGCCTCCACTATATCCCGCATTTCGTTGGTAATCCCTTCCATAACCGCCCGGGCCATGTCGGCCTTGGTTGTACTTAGGCTCATGCCCAAGAATGCCCCCCGGGCATAGGGGTCATCCCGACGGCCGGCCAGGCTTTGGAGACAGGAAAGGAAGGAAATGCCGTTGGCCCCGGGGGGTACCCCTTCGATTTGCTTGTTGATAAGCTCATAGGGATCCTTTTGCAAAAGTTTTCCGGCGGCTACCTCTAGGCCGCCAAAGGTATCCCGATACCAGCGGTAGCTGGCGGCTGCCGTGTTGGAAAAGCCTTCTATTGTCCAGTTATTGGGCCCCACATTCCCCTTGACAATGAGCTTGCCCCTGGGATCCCGGATGGGTTTATCTGAGCCGACAAAACAAGAGCCAAAGGTCCCTATAACCATGACGGCGGTCCCACCCTCCACCAGGCCCCCACCAAAGGTGGAACAGTTCTGGTCGTGGGCGCCCACACAGAGGAGGGTACCTTCGGCTAATCCGGTCTTTTCCGCAATGTCAGCATTTATCTTCCCCACAACCTTGCCACCGTCGGCAACCTTGGGCAGTTTTTCCAAATCGATATCCAGGGCAGACAAAACCCGCTGGCTCCACCGGTGATTGTCGACATCAAAGAGGCCGGTGCGGCTGGTGGTGGAGATATCAGCCCAGTAGGGATCCTCAGCCCCAAAGGCCCGGAGGAAGTAATCTTGATGTTGGCTGAGCATGGCGGTCTTTTCCCAAATTTCCGGCTGGTTTTCCCGTACCCAAATAAACTTGGTAATGTTGGGTACAGGGCTGACGGGCCAGCCCGTTATGGCGTAATACTCATCCTCGGGAATAAGTTCCTTTACCTTTTCGATATATTGGGTTCCCCGGAGGTCTTGCCAACCGATAAAGGGCCGCAGATTGTTGGCATCCTTATCCAAGAAGCCACTGACCGAGCCCTGGGATGAAATGGCCATGGCCACAATTGCCTTGGGATCAACCCCCGCGTCGGCTATGGTAGCCTTAACGGTGGCATAGAGGGCTGGGGTGATATCTTCGGCGGTTTGTTCCACCCAGCCCGGGTTGGGATAGTAACAGGGGTATTGCCGGTAGTCGCTGCCCATGACAGTACCTTCGAAGTCAAAGATAACCGCTTTACATCCGGTGGTTCCCTCATCAAGGCCCAGCAAATACTTACCCATTTATTCATCTCCTCTCAAATTTCTTCTTGGCATTAACCAAGGCGGGAAGGAAACCCAGACTTTTACCACCTCCAACCACCCTCACTTCCCCTCCACAAGCAACCTAGGGAAATAGATATTTTTGCACATCGGGAAGGGCATCGACAATTTCCGGGGCGGAGCGGGTACCAATAAGGCCGGCACCCATGCGAATAAAGTTATAGGCACCAATGATCTTGGGTGAAACCACACCGGAAACCTTCATCTTGCAATTGGTATCAAGTTCCTTAAGGGTATCCAAAACCAGTTTGGCATCGTAGAAGTTGGGACGGCCGGAAGGCCCGGTCCCGGTGGCTGTTTTGACAAATTCTGCCCCGGAGGCAGCCACCATCTTCACGGCGGCCTTTATTTCCTCATCGGTGAGATAGCCCACCTGGATGATTATTTTTGCCACCAGGCCGGCATCATGACACAACTTGACAAAGGCCTCACATTCCCTTTGATACAGGTCGTATTTTTTATCCTTGAGCCAGGCAATATTGGCCACCAGGTCCAAAACGGTGCAGCCAATTTCAATCTGCTCATTTACCTCAGCCAGTTTGGCCTTGGTGGTGTGGGAGCCGTAGGGAAAGGCAATACCTGTACCCAAAAGAACCTTGTTTTCCCGGGCAAAATCCCCAAGTTCACTGATGATGAGGGGGGTCCAGTGGGGAAGCACATAATAAGAGCCGAATTTGTATTTCCGTACATTTTCGCAGCCCTCAAGTTGTTCCTTATCCTGGAAGAAGGGCTGGAGTATAGCATAATCCATCATCTGGGCCACATCATCCTTGGTCAGTTTGCTGATATCGACAACCATCTGAAAAACCTCCTTCTATTAATTAAGGTTGTTCCTGCCTGCACCAATAGTATTCGCCACCCCAAGGAAAAAAACCTGTAAAGACAGTGCTTATTTTGCCCATAGGGGGAAAATTTAATCACTTTCCTAGAACTTGGGGATAATAGAGAGAAGGGTGTTTTCCCCCCTGTTGTTTCATTGGAGTGGGAGAATATTGGGTCTACTTAGAGACCGGGCAAGGCACAGAAGGAAATCCTGGGGGGGAGGGCAAATATTCTAGGACAAATGGCGGCGAAGGAGGTGAGCTTATGCGGGATTTACTAAGCAATATGCTTTCCCTGGGTTTGGGTGTAGTGGCCATCAGCAAGGAACAGGTGGAAAAGATGGTGGACAGGTTAGTAAAGCGGGGGGAAATGGCCCCCGAAGAGGCAAAGAAAATGGTCAGCGAGATCATGGAAAAGGGGCGGGAAGGAAGGGAGCAGCTGGCTGAGTCAATTCGGAAGCAACTTAAAAGGGCCCTGAGTGAACTGGAGCTACCGACAAGGGATGACCTTAATGCCCTAAAAGACCGGATCCAAGTCCTGGAGGAACGCCTGGGGCAGCTGGAGGAAGAAGGGGATTTTTAGGGTAACCCCCTTGGCTCCCCCGCCCCATGGCCGGGGGCAAAATCCCCATCTTCCCAGGCCAGAATAAGTATTCTTTACAGTACCTTTGCCAGTTCATTGAGGAGCATTGGTATCCCCAGCCGTAGTTTTTCCAACTCTTCTAGCCGGAAGAATTCATTGGGGCTGTGAACATTGGCATCGGGGGAACCAGTGTACATGGTCACAAGATCGGCCCCCAAAACAGAGCGCAGGGCACTGGCCGCAGGTACACTGCCCCCCAGCCTCACTTCCACGGGATCGGTTTTGTATAGGGCCTTGAGCACCTTGGCCACCGCCTGTACCGCCGGATGGGTGAGGGGAATGTGATAAGGCACTGCAGATATGCCCAGGGGGGTAACCTTGGCCCTTACGCCCACGGGCACATGGCTCATAACGTGTTCAGTCAAAAGGGCAACAATTTTTTCCGGGGTCTGGTTTGGTACCAAGCGGCAGGTTATTTTGCAGTGGGCCTTGGCGGGGATCACCGTCTTTGTACCTTGCCCCTGGAAGCCTCCCCACAGGCCGTTGACATCCAGGGTCGGCCTGGCCGCATTATTCTCCAAAGCGGTGTAGCCCTCCTCGCCAAACAAGTGGGAGACACCGGCCAATTCCTTGTAATATTCATCAGTCCCGAAGGGGTTTTTGGCCAGTTCCGCCCGCTCCTCTTCAGTGAGGGGAAGCACATCATCATAAAATCCGGCTACAGTGATGCGGCCCTGGGAATTTTTCATGCCGGCAATTAGATGGGCCATGGCATTTAAGGGGTTTTGGATTACTCCCCCCAAAAGGCCGGAGTGTTGGTCTACAGCTGGCCCGCTGAGCTCAACCTCAATGCCACAGGCACCCTTTAAGGCGGTAATTAGGCCCGGAACCTCTGGTGTAACATTTATGCCATCTACGCTGAGCCCCAGATCACAGAGTAAAAATTCCCTATAGTCCGCCAAGAGGGTGGGTAAATTGGGACTTCCCGATTCCTCTTCACCCTCAAAGAGAAACCGCAGGTTAACGGGAAGCCCACCTTGGCGCTGGCACTCTTCTACACCAATAATGGCTCCGTAGACACCACCCTTGTCATCGGTGGCACCCCGGGCAAAGATCTTGCCATCCCTTACAGTGGGTTCAAAGGGCGGTGTTAACCATTGCTCAAGGGGATCTGGCGGCTGCACATCATAGTGGCCATAAATGAGAACCGTCGGTGCATCAGCCCGTTTGCTATCAATCTTCCCCAAAACAGACGGATTACCCTTTGTGGGTGCAATTACAACATCCTGGATACCAGCCTTTTCCATGCGGGCCTTTACCCACTCCGCGGCCCTCTGGGTGTCTTCCCGGTGTTCCGGCATGGTCCCAATACTGGGGATAGACAAAAATTCCATAAATTCCTTTAGATGTTCCACAAGCAAACCTCCTTAATTTTTTTCCGCCATTCCCGGGTGGGTGGCGCCCACTGCTTTAAGGAACAATTCAACAACTAAGGGTGAATTCCTGCCGCCCATCTGGATAGGGGGCCCCCAAAGGGTGATTTGACTCTTCCCCCGAGAGCCATGACTTGGGGAGAATTACCACCGGCCAGATGCCTTTCGGGATGCCGGCGGCTATGTTATAATTTAAATTGGGGTGATTAGGGAAAATACTAGCAAATCGGCCCCAGGGGTAAGTATATGTATCTAATAAAGGAGGTACCCAGAGGATGGTTGATCTGGCAAAAATGGACAAACAGGACATCTGCAAGTTGTTTGATTTTTCCGTTCTCCCCAAGGACAGCCAGGAAAAGGATATCCTAGAAGGGTGCGCCCTGACCCGCAAATATGGCTTTGCCGCCTTCTACAGTAGCAGTGCCTACTGGACACCTTTGGTAGCCAGGGAATTGGCCGGGTTGGACATTGAAATCGGGGCCGCCATTTCCTTTCCCTTTGGAAGCACCCCTCCCGCCGTAAAGGCCTTTGAAACCGAGGATGCCGTTAAAAAGGGAGCCACCGCCGTTGATATGGTGATGAATATCGGAGCCCTCAAGGACAAGCGCTATGATGTGGTCCGGGAAGAATTAGAAGCCTTTGTCGGGGCCGCCGCTGGTGCCGTTACCAAGTGCATCCTGGAGGTTAACTTTTTGACCGATGAGGAGATCGCCACCGGCTGCAAGCTCATTGCAGAAGCAGGTGTCGACTATGCCAAAACATCCTCCGGCCAATTTGATGGCCCCAGCATGGAACAATTTTTGCTCATGAAGGAAACCCTAACCGGTAGCGATGTAAAACTAAAGGTAGCCGGGGTCAAATTCCCGCGACCCCAAAACGCCTATGCTTTTCTTCTGGCCGGTGCCGATAGGATTGGAACCCGGGCCGCCCCGCAAATTGTAGATGCCCTGGAACAAATGCGAAAAATAGGCCTGGTACCCAAACTGGCCCGTTGAGCCGGAAAATAATTTACCGGGGGTGTGATATTTTCCCACACCCCCGGTTTTTTATGCGAAATACTCAACCCACCCCGAAGAAAAAAGGCTGGGGCCGCCCTCCTGACGGCCATACCCCCAGTTTTTAGGGCAATTTGCCCTTTGCCACAGCAACAAGGGCCCCTACTTTCGCAATTTATCGTCCAGCACATGGCCGACCAAGTCCAAATTGCGAAAGGCGTGGATTACTGGGATGGCCAGGATGGTACTGCCCAATCCCTGGACAATATTACCCGGCACACTGGTCAGAGCCACGGGGAAACCCCGCATAATACCACCGGCAACATAATAGCCCAGGACCATCCAAGTAGAGGCCACCACCATTGCCAGCACCGTTGTCAGGCCAATCCGTCGCTGGCTGCGAAAATGGCTGTGGGCTATGACACCGACCAAAAAACCCTCTATCCCTTTGATTAAAAGACTCCAAGGTGCCCAGTGGGCATAGGCCAAGAGCAGATCCGCCAGGGCCGAACCGATTCCCCCTGCCAAAAGGCCAAATAGGGGGCCCATAAAAATCCCGGTCACAAAAATCATGGTGTCCCCCACATTGACAAAACCCTGGGTCCCAACCATGGGGACATTAATCACCATGGTTGCCACCGTCACCAAGGCGGCAAACAAAGCAGTTAAAACCAACCTTCGCAAACCCATCCTGTCCATTGACATCTCTCCTCCCATTATTGAGAAAGTAGAAAACCCCGGCTGACCGGGGGCTATTTTGGGGGGCAAGGAGAGAACCATATCAGTATTATTCCCAAGGAATAGCACTAGGTACGGTTCGGTCTTCGCCCATTCCGACTATACGGGCGGCTCCGGATTCTCACCGGATCGACTGTTGAGGCTGTTGGGCTTGTCCCCCCACCCAGGGGGGGCATCACCAGCGGTAAGGAATTGGGGAGAAGCTCAAACCTCCCCTCACCTAACCCCGAAGACTAGACCAACTATTTACTTTTTCCCTCTTCTTTTATTGTAATATAATCTTCTTGTCGGGGCAAGATTTTTTTCTTCCCCGGAGAAAAGACAAGGGTAGACAGTTTCCCCCTTTTCCCTGTCAGAACCATGTTTTTCTTGACCTTTTCTGGGGCAACAAGTAGAATGGTAACAATTACTACTTTTATTACTCTATAAAGGAAGGTGTGGGATGATGCTGTTTTGGCGGAAGAAAGAAACTAATAACAGTGTTGAACTGGATAAGTTTCTGGCCGAATTAGAACAGACTTTGGCTAGGGGCCTAGTTCCACCAGAAGAACAGTCACCACTTTTTGCCAAGGTTTATAGCCTCCTTGAAGGCCCTCTAAAGGAAATGCAGTCCCTAAATCGTCAGTTTATCCACGGGGTGGGAGCCCTACTGCGGGATATGGTGGATTCCGGCCTTAAGGTAGATGACCTTGCTGCCAACAGTGCCCAGCAGAGCAGTAATGTCCAGCAGATTGGGGCGGCAATTGAAGAATTGTCAGCAGGTGCCATTGAAGTTGCCGAGGCAGCCTCAGACGCTTCCCACAACGCCCAGGCCGCCCTGGGGCAGTCTGAGGAGAATGTCGAGGTAGTAACCGCCGCTTTAACCGCTTTTATGGATATGAAAAACGAGATGCTGGCAGTACGGGAAGAAGTGTTGGCCTTATCAGAAACGGTGTCGGGTATTCAGGAAGTGATGGAATTTATCGCCGAGGTATCCGATCAGACCCGCTTGCTGGCCCTCAATGCCAAGATTGAAGCAGCGCGGGCGGGGGAGGTGGGCCGCGGGTTTGCAGTTGTAGCCGATGAGGTGGGTAAACTTTCCAGCCGCACCCAGGAGGGTACTGAACGGGTTAGACAGCTGGTGGAAGAGGTTTTACCACGGGCGACAGCGGCAGCAGTGCGAACGGAGGAAATGGCCCAGGAGGCGGAAAGGGCCGGCCAAAGCGTGGAACGGGCGGAGGGGGACCTGCAGGCCATCCAAAATCACCTGCGCCATATAGCCGAACATCTAGAAAGTATGGCCGCCGCCACCGAGGAACAGGCGGCCGCCAGCCAGGAGGCCGCCGCCACCCTACAGGAGGTGGGGCATAGCGCCCAACTCCAGGCGGAAAATACCCAGGAGATGGCGGATAACCTGGCCAAGTTGGGGGGACATGTGGGGAAGTTACAAAATGTTGTGGGTTCCGGTGATCACCGGCTCAGCAGTTGTGATGTTTTGGAACTGGCCAAGGCCGACCATCTTCTCTGGGTCCATCGCTTGCATAACCTTTTTTGGGGTAGGGAGGATCTGGAAGAAGGGGAGATCACCTCACACCACGAATGCAGGTTTGGCCGCTGGTATTACGGTGATGCCATGGCAGATATGGGCGATAGCAAAACATTTCAAGAGTTGGAAATACCCCATGCCCAGGTACATAAATTAGCCGGCGACATTGTCCGGGCCTGGTCCCAAGGGCAAAAGGAAGAGGCCTACAACCTCTTTGCCCAACTTCAAGAAACTTCAACAGCCCTCACAAATCTAGTAGACAAACTG
Organism: Bacillota bacterium; assembly: GCA_012518435.1. Taxonomy (GTDB): domain Bacteria; phylum Bacillota; class DTU030; order DTU030; family DTU030; genus JAAYTH01. Next base: position 17,194 of record JAAYSG010000081.1, on the reverse strand, counting down.
GCCCAGGAAGCCCATTGCCCCCAAATATGATGACAAGGACCCTTTGTGGGTTTCAGGCTAGGTTGCCCCCCATTGTGGAAGGCCCCAGCCGAAAATGCACCTAAATAAAACCCGGTATACAATATACCGGGTTTATTGGTAGCGGCGGAGGGACTTGAACCCCCGACACTGCGGGTATGAACCGCATGCTCTAGCCAGCTGAGCTACGCCGCCCCGACAAGGCATGATAAATATGGTTGCGGGGGCTGGATTTGAACCAGCGACCTCCGGGTTATGAGCCCGACGAGCTACCGGACTGCTCCACCCCGCGATGCTTAGCTAAGGCCATTACAACTTGGCCGCCACAGATATTATAACATATGTGGCAAAAAGATCAAGCGCTTGGGAGGGGGAGATGATTCGGGGAATGGGGATGGGGGGAGGAAGGGGGCCCTCCCATCTTTATCTGGCACCATCCTTGGCAAATATTGAAAGAAACTCGGCATTGCTGCGGGAGTTACGCAGTCTTTTGATTAAAAATTCGGTGTACTCGGCCATTCCCGAAGTATTGGCCTGGAGGGAACGGCGCAGGTTATAGGTTAACTCCAATTCCTCCGGCCCCAGAAGTAACTCCTCCTTACGGGTGCCAGAGAGTTGGATATCAATGGCCGGGTAAATCCTCCGATCCGACAGGCGCCGATCCAAATGGATTTCCATATTACCGGTACCCTTAAATTCCTCGTAAATTACCTCATCCATCCGGCTGCCGGTGTCCACCAGGGCTGTGGCCAAGATGGTCAAACTCCCCGCCTCCTCCAGCTTTCGGGCCGCCCCAAAGAAGCGCTTGGGCTTGTGGAGGGCAGCGGGATCCAAACCGCCGGACAGGGTTCTGCCACTGGGGGGAATAATTAGGTTGTGGGCCCGGGCCAGGCGGGTTATGCTGTCCAGCAAAATGACAACATCCCGGCCCTGTTCCACCAATCGCCGTGCCCGCTCCAAAACCATGTCTGCCACCTTGACATGATTTTCCGGCAGCTGGTCAAAGGTGGAACTGATAACCTCACCGGCAACGGACCGCTCCATATCCGTCACTTCCTCCGGCCGTTCATCGATAAGAAGTACCAGCAAATACAGTTCCGGATGATTAGCCGTCAGGCTATTGGCTACTTCCTTGAGGAGGGTGGTTTTTCCCGCCTTGGGGGCAGATACAATCATACCCCGCTGCCCCTTGCCAATGGGGGTTATCAAGTCCATAAGGCGGGTGGCAATGGCCTGGCGGGAATGTTCCAGGTGCAATCTCTCCCGGGGGTAAATGGGGGTCAAGGCATCAAAGGAGGGCCGGCGGCGAAGAGATTCCGGATCTTCACCATTGATGGCCTCGATGAAGAGCAGGGCCGGGTAGCGTTCACCCTCCCGGGGATGCCTAACCTGGCCCGAAACCAAGTCCCCGGTACGCAAATCAAAGCGCCGAATTTGGGAGGGGGACACATAGACATCCTTATTGCCGGGCAGGTAACCCTCTGTGCGGAAAAAACCATAGCCTTCAGGCATAAGTTCCAATATACCCTGGGAAAAAAGGCCACCCCGCTGCTCCGTCTGCCCCTTTAGTATCTCCACCATGAGATCCCTCTTTCGTAGGCGGCTAAAACCCTTTAGCTCCATTTCCCGGGCAATTTGCTTCAATTCTTCCAAACTCTTTTTTTCCAATTGGGACAGATCCAATTGATCACCCCTCTTAATACCATTATTTAGTATTTTATCCTTTCTGGCCCATTATATACAGGGAGCCCTGGGCCCAGGAGTTTTCATCTCCTCTTAGCCCGCAAGCCCCTTTTGCCCTTCTGGGCGGGCTGGCACAAACCACCTCCACCGTACTAACTAATTGCCGGAGAACAACGGTGGGGCATGGATGGGCCCAATGCTACCGCCATTTTTGTCCTTTGGCCACAGGGGGCATTGGGATAAAGCGAAATGCGCTCAAATCTACTTTTTCTTAGTTTGAAAATGCCTTTTATTGGGGAAAAGAAATAATTATTGAGAAAGAGGGTGAAAATTGGTAAAAATAGTCGTAGAGGGCTTTAAAAGCGAAGAATCTTCGTTTACAGCGAAGATTCTTGCCGGCGGGACACACCGTGGAGGATTTGTTCCAAAAGCGCATGTATTTCCACCTACAATTGTATCATTTCCCCTAGCCCCATGTCAACGAGGGACTGGGTAAATTTGTTTTCGCTCCCCATTGCCTCTTCCCGCCCCAATTGGGGGCAAATTCAGACCAAGAGGGGAATAAGGATGGGTACCAGGATGGTCAGTACCAGGCCATTGATAAAGGCCATTAGGGCCATATCCGGGCCGGCGGCCCGGACAATAATGGGCAGGGTGACATCCATGGTGGTGGCCCCTCCCGGAGCAACAGCCGCATGGGGGCCCCCATAACGGGCCACAGTGGGGATTAAAAGGATGGACAAAACCTCCCGGCTGACATTGGTCAGAAAGGCCAAGGTGCCCAATTCTATGGAGTGGAGTTTGGTCAGCATAACACCGGAAAAACTATACCAGCCAAAGCCCGCCCCAATGGCTGCACTTTCGCCGGCCGGCGCCCCCAGGAAAAAACCCAAAAGGATGCTGCCGGCAATACTGCCTCCTGCCACTGCCAAGGGGAGAAGGATAACCTGGTAGCCCAGGGATCGGATTTGAGAAAGGACCCGGCGGTTGCCACCAAATTCCAAGCCAATGCTGGCCACAAGCAAGGAAAGGGTAAAGGTAATTAAAAAATCAATATTCTCCAGCACAAAGGCGGGAATAAGACCGCCGGCACCAAAGAGAATTCCCAGCGCCAATGCCGTAAGGATAATAATAGTCATCTCCCACCCCCCCTTTCCTTCTTCTTTGGGGGGGAAAAGAGCACCACTTCCAAGATCTTTACGGTGAAAACACTGCCAATAATGGCCGCAAGGGCGTAAAGAACCGCCTGCACACCCATTTGGCCCAATCCCGCAATTATTTCCTTATCACTGCCGATCTGGCCCCCCATCAAAAAGAGGAGAAAAACAATTCCCGCCGTGGTAAATTTATTTGTCAAGGGGGTAATTGAGGGGGGCAACAAGTTAAAGTAACCTATGAATGCACCCACAAGTAAGGCAACGATTATAGACCACATAAAGTATTCCTCCTAGGAGTATGAAAAATAGTAATTGCCCTATAGCAGTCACTGGGCACCCCAAGGGGGGTGCTCAAGCCTGGCCGTTGGATCCCCGGGGGCGGGGTAATACCCCCCAGGTGACAAGGGGAGGTAATCCAGCATATGTTATGTTTTACCGCCAGACAATAAGATATCCACCGTCTGGCGCAGTTCAAGGATATCAAAGGGTTTGGTCAGATAGCCCCTGGCACCCAGGCTCAGGGCTTCTTCCACAATTTGCAACTCCCCATAGGCCGTCATCATAAGGATGGGTACCTCCCTGTGTTTTGCCGCCACCTTCCGCAGAACATCAAGTCCACTTAAACCGGGCATTTTCACATCCAAAAGTACCAGATCAGGGTCCCACTCCTCCCATTTTGCCAGGGCCTGAACCCCATCGGCGGCGGCAATAACCCGGTACTTTTCTCCCGTAAAAACCTCTTGGAGCAAAAGGCGTATTCCCGCCTGATCATCAACCACCAAAATTATGTGCTGGCCAATTTCCCCCTTAGCCATTGGTCTCACCCCTTTCGGAAGCACCCTTAGCCACCGGCAGTTTAACGGTAACGGTTGTACCCTCCTCCACCTTACTTTTCACCACAATTTCACCCCCGTGTTTTTGGATAATCCGGTGGGCCACAGACAGCCCCAAACCCACCGCCTCATCCTTGGTGGTAAAAAAAGGGTTAAATATATGCTTATAGTCTTCAAGGTTAATGCCACAGCCAGTATCCGTTACCTCCAGCCAAATTTCCCCCCGCCGGGCCTTGTACACGGTGTTGACCGTCAGGAACCCCCCAAAGGTCATGGCCTGAAGAGCGTTTTGGAAGATATTGAGGAAGGCTTTTTTCAGTTCCCTGGGATCCGCCCTTAGGGAAGGAAGTCTTTCCCCCAGATGATAAGCTACTTCCACATCCGAAAGCAGGGCCTTGGCCTGGAGGAGGGGAAGTAAAGACTCCAACAGCCCATTCAAGTTGACGGGTTCAGCCTCCAACCGGGTGGAATTACTCAAAAGGAGAAGGTTATGGATTATCTCCCCTATTTTTGCCACCTCAGCCAGCATGATCTCCGTGTATCCAGCCAAAGGGGGGGAATAATTGCCCTCCTGCAGCACCTGGCAGAAGCCCTTAATGGTGGTGAGGGGGTTCCTTATTTCGTGGGCCACCCCCACGGCCAGTTCCCCCAAAGCTGCCAACTTCTCAGCTTCCCGAAGATCCTCCTCCAGCCTTCTCCTTTCCGTAACATCCTCCATGACAACGGTTGCCCCCAGTATCCGCTCCTGGGAATCCCGAATGGGTGAAATGCTTAAACTGAGGGTAAGGGCCCCCTTCCTTTTACAAATCAGGCGCAGATCCTGCTTTTCAAAGGGGACACCGGTCCTTAAAACCTCATCTATCCTATCCCCCACCCCCAAATCCAAGGGAACTGTACTTAATCTCTCCTTCAGCCTAGCCAATAATTCCCGATGATGCAAACCCTTAAATTCGTCGGCTAAAAGTCCCAAGAGCTGCTTGGCCTCACAATTGTAGGTCATTATATTACCCTGGGGGTTAATGGCAACCACAGCAACGGGAACACTTTCAATGATGTGGTGATAGTACTCCTCCCAAAAGTTGGCATTGGCGGCCAGCTTGTTTAAAACCCCCACCTGGGAAGCAAAGGCACAGAGGGTATCCAGATCCCCTTCCCGGTAATAGTCCGCCGCCTGACTGCCAACAAGCAAAACCCCCAGGCTTTTTCCCCTTACCAACACCGGGGCCGCCATCAGGGAAGTAACCACTTGGCCCAAGCATAGGGAGTCAAAACACTCATCCTTCCCTATGTTACCGCACAGTAAGGGTTTTTTCCTTGTATAAACATGGGGAAAGATACCCGCTTCAACTGGATGGGAGAATTTCAGCTTGGCTTCCTTGCCCCCCAGTTTATCCTTTAAAACCTCACAGGCCAGATACCTTCCCGAGGTTTCGGGAAGGCAGAGGAGGCAGATATCATAATCCACCGTCTCCCCCATAAGGCCGACGACGGATAGTAATAGTTCACGGAGATCAAGGGAAAATTTCAGGTTTTGGGTGGAAAAGGATAAATCGGGCAGCATCCGGCAATCGGCCAAAAAGTATTGGTATTCCCCCGCCTTGGTGGTATGTACTACCTTTTTTAGGTGGCTTATCACATGGGATAGGCTGCCAATACTCTCCCAGGAGAATCTTTTCCCCTGGTTTACCGCCACCATAACCCCCTCTTCTTGCCCCTGGAGGCCCATGGGCATCCCCAACAGATAAACCACCATCCTTTGGCCCCGGTGCATGAGAAAACCCCGGTTGGTCTGTACTAACCCCTGCTTTTCCAAATCCGGGGCAAAATTATCCACAAGCAATTCAATGTTCCGGCAATCAATGGCAGCCAGGAGGGAGCCCCGGGAAAGGTGGGTTCTATAGTTCCCCTCCCCATCCTTGAGAAGAAGGGCTATTCCTCCGGCACCACTTAAGTGGAGGAATAGATCCATGGCCGCCGAAAAGACCTGCTTCAGGCTGCCATTGGAAAGCAATTTATTTGGCCCGGGCCCAAAGTGCATTGTCCCCCGCTCCCCTTTCCCACCTTACCCATGCATATGAGTAATTCGACCCGCCCTTCTCCAATTCCTTCCATAATCTTGCACTATTTACAAATTGCCTCTCATATTTCACCTTATTTGGCCTTTTTTGTAAATGTCATTGGGGGGACAGCCCGGGCCATCCCCCCAAAAAACGGCCTTGCCAAGATTGTTTTCCCTTCCCCCGCCAGTGGCCGCACAATTAGCGGAAATTATACTGGCGAGAGGTACTATCGTAATTACCGGCCTCATCCGTCAATTCCAAGCCAATGGTATGCAGGCCCCGCAGATCACCCAGGTAAAGCCTCTCCAAACTGCCATCTTTCTTGGCCTGCCCCACGGCTACCACTTCACCATCCACAGACACCTTCACATAGGCCCTCCCCTCCAGGGCGCCCACCTCACCGTACAAGTAGTCACTGGCAGGAGATACTTGATCCACTAGGGTCAAAAGGTAACTCTTACTGTTGGTCAGCGGTGGTAAAAAAGCCTTTGGTGGCACCGTGTCGACACCGAAAAAGCGTTCTGTCTTTTCCGCCATACTGCGGCCGGTAATATCCTCCACCCGCCGCACCCAAAGCTCATAGCGGGTATTCTCCAATGCCTTTTCCGGCGACAGATGAAGATCCACCGTCAGGGTAGCCGGATTGTATACCGCCCTGAGGGGATAAAAGCTCTCATCGGTATAGTAATCGGTAAACCTATAATTCTCCACCCTTTGGGCTGTTTTTCCCGCCACCGGCCGGTCAAAGACCACCTTTACCAAGTGACTGGTGGCCGCCTTCACCTCCCTCACCTGGGGAGGTTTGCTAGTACTGCTCAGGGTAAGGGTCTTCTCCTGCCAACCCCTACTGCCACCCTCTCCCTCGGCTCGGATACGGAGCCGGTATTTGGTGTTTAGGGAAAACTGCCTATTGAGGGATTTTAGTAAAACCACCTCACCATGTATCTCCGCTTGCAGATCAAAACCACTTAAGTCCACTTCCAAACGGTGGACAGGTTTATCAAATATGAGGCGAAAATAGCTCCGATCTAGAGCCTCTACCTTTTCCACCCGGGGGCCCCGGGAGGCAAATTCGGCGGTAATCCGGTCGGTGAAGGTTTCAATGGGCTTCCCATCTGTATCCAATATCCCCCTGCCGGCACTTATTAAATAATCTTCGCCCTTAGAGAGTTCCTCCCGTAAGAAGAGACGTACAGAATTGGGGCTCCAGCCCTCCTCTACAGCCACGATGGAAAGGGGTTTACCAGAGGGGAACTCCGCGATAGCATAGTTGGTCGGCTGGTATAAATTGCCCAGCTCCCGGCCGAATACAATTTCTATTTCCCGGTCGGACAGTACACGAATGAGGGGAAAATGGTCATTATCTGGGGTTTCCCCTTCCCAGCCCGGACGGAAATAATCGGCCCGGGGGTGCATCTCCCGGCCAAGGTAATCCCGGATCCCTTTGATAAAATAGCGGTAGCCTTCTTCATAATTAAGGGGTTCCATGAGGGTGAGAAGGGCCGTCACACTGTCGGCTGCCAACTCCACCTTGTCAATCTTAATTTCCCGGCTCAAATCTTCGGCCAAGGTTATCTGATAATTGCTCCTTTTTTCCGCTGTTTCCGGTGTCACCGCCTTGGAAAAGGTTATTTCCACCTCAGGGACGGAAGGAGAAACATGGACCCTTTCCACCTCCGGCAGTAAATCATTTTGTATATATTCCGGCGTCTCCCGCCCCATATCCATATAAAAATGATACTGTAAAGGTTCCCTACTCAAGCGGCCGCCGGACTTTGTCCAGACATCCCGCACCAGGAGGGTATACTCCCGATCCCGGTAGAGTTCCGGTACCGTCAATAACACTTGGGTATCACTCAATGCCTCCACCTTTGTAACATTGCCCGGGGAAAAGGCTGTACCCCGCTCCAAAAGGGAGAAGTTCCCCTGGGGGCCGCCCTTCAACAAGGATACCCTAACGGGCTGGTCAAAGGTAAGTTCCAGCCTTGTGGGGGATATAACCTCCGGGTTATCCCGGGCCACTTCATAATGGTCATCACCTGGGTCGGGGGAAATATCCCCATCCTCCTCCCGCTGCCACAAATTCCAAATGACTACGGCCGCTTCAGCCCGGGTGGTAATGGCCTTGGGCGCAAAATAACCCTCCCGGCCGCTTAAAATCCCCAGCTCCACCGCCCTACCAACGGCACTAAGGGCCCACGGGCTTATGGCGCTCACATCAGCAAAGGATACCAGGGTGCTGGCCGAAACTGGGCGGTTATCTTCATTGAGGGCCTTGACCACCATCACCGCCAACTGTTCCCGGTTGAGATGCTGATCGGGCCGAAATAAACCACCATCCCCGCTGACAATACCAGCCTGGGCCGCCGCTTCCACATATGGGTATAGGTCCTTTGTCATATCGACATCTTTGAAGGTGGGCGGGTATTTTACCTCCCGGGGAATACCTGTCACCAGGACCAAATACTTGACAAATTCCCCCCTGGTAATGGCATTCTGAGGACGGAAAGAGCCATCGGCGTAGGCCCGCAGCAACCCCGCATCCACCAACTCCTTCACCGCCTGCCAAGCCCAGTGGTTTTCGCCTAGATCCGTAAAACGAGATGCCGCTGCCGTTGCCGTTAGGTTGCCAAAGAGGAACAAGATCAAGAGGCACCAAATGGTAAATTTTCTCCCTCCACCCACTTTCATCATCCTCCTTCAAATCAAGGGACAAAGTTTATCCCCATTTATCCTACTTAAAGAGATTTTCTCCCCGGAGAAGGAAAATCCTGCCTAAAGAGGGATTATATCCGGCAGGAATAATCGTGCTGTCAGCATAGAATATGTATTTAGCCCCTTTCCCGCCCAAAGGTTTCACTAACACCCTGGACAAAAACATCCACCGCTGTCCTCAGATTTTCCTGGGGAGCCAAGGTTTGCATGTTTTCCGGATAGACCACCCCAGCTAGCCCGGCCAGGAAGAATCTGGCCGCCACCTCAGCTTCTTCCTGGGGTATTGACCCCGGTATAGTGTCCCGAAGCAAGGCCGCCACCATTTCCACCATCTTCCGCCGTATCGTGCGCAGATGGTCCGTAAACTTAAAATTTATGGGGCCCGGATCCTGTAGCACCATGCGGGCCAACTGGCCGTGTTCCGTTAAAAAACTGCACAGGTGGCGGCCGGTAAAAAAAAGTTTTTCCCGGATATCCCCCCCGGCATGTTCCAGCCCGGCCCTCACCCCAGCGACATAGCTGTTGACCACTTCCAACAACATTTCCAGGTAGAGTTCTTCCTTACTGGTAAAATACTCGTATACCGTTCCCTTCCCCACCCCCGCCTCCCGGGCAATATCCTCCACCCGGGCCTGATAATACCCAGTGGCAGCAAAAACGCGGCGAGCCGCATCTAAAATCAGGCGACCCTTGTTCCCTTCCCCTCTCAATTCCTCCACCCCAGAAGCACCCCTTCCTCCGACCCATTGGTCAGTCTCCCTAAATTATAAGCCCCCAAACCACCGCCAGTCAAGGAAGGAATTTGGGGGCCGGGGGAAGGGATTAGTCCTCCCCCTCAAGGCGGATATAAGATTCCACCTCATGGACACGGGCTTCCTTCCTCAGGGCCGCCAAGGCTCCCCGAAAGGCCTTCTCCTTTACCCTTTGGGTCCTGATAATTAGGTTTGCGCTATCCTGTCCCCAATTCTTTATATCCAAAGAAACCAATTCCACACCCTCTTGGCTGCAGAGGCGGGTTACCACGCCCAGAACCCCCGGTTCCGGCACCACCCGCAGGCGAAGATAATACCTGGTCTCCACCTCTTCTAGGGGAATAACCGGTACCCCCGGAGCAAAACCCACCCTGGGCTGCCCCCGCAGGCCAGAAAATAGGTTTTTGGCTGCCGCAATTATATCCCCCACCACAGCACTGCCTGTAGGCATCTGGCCAGCCCCGGCCCCGTAAAACATGAGGGTACCCACGGCCCAGCCCTGGACCATAACCGCATTGTAAACACCATCCACTGTTGAAAGGGGGTGTCCTTGGGGTAGCAGAGCTGGATGCACCCTAACCTCTATCCCCTCCTCAACCCGGCGGGCTATGGCCAATAGTTTAATCACATAACCCAGCTCCCTGGCCCCGGCAATATCCGCCGCTGTTATTTCCTCAATCCCGCTGCAATACACCTTGTCAATGGGTACCTGGGTATTAAAGGCAATGGAAGCCAAAATAGCCAATTTCCGGGCCGCATCATGGCCGGCAATATCGGCAGTGGGATCAGCCTCTGCGTATCCCTTCCTTTGGGCAGCGGCCAAAACCTCGGCAAAATCAAGGCCCTCCTTGTCCATGGCGGTAAGCATATAATTAGTAGTGCCATTGACAATGCCATAGACAGCCTCCACATCCTCCCCAGCCAAGGATTCCTGTAGGGGGCGGAGAAGGGGTATTCCCCCGGCCACACTGGCTTCGAATAATAGATCAACCTTCTGTTCCCGGGCAAGCCCCAAAAGTTCAACCCCGTGCTTAGCAATTACCTCTTTATTGGCCGTCGCCACCGTTTTTCCCGCCCGCAGGGCCCTTTCAATATAAGTGCGGGCCGGCTCCTCACCGCCCAGGACCTCCACCACTATAGAAATATCAGGGTTGTTGAGAATCCTTTCCGGATCAGTAGTCAACAGCCCCCCTTCCACGGTAACCCGGCGCCCAGCAGCTGGGTTGCGAACTAGGATTCCTTTAACCTCCACATCTACCCCGGCCCTTTGGGTTAGGGTTTTACCCCTTTCTGTCAAGATCCGATAAACACCGGAGCCAACGGTACCCAAGCCCAAAAGACCAATCCCCACCTTCTTCACCACTTCCCTTACCTCCTGTCTCCCCTTGATGGACAATTATACTTCCATGGTAGACATTATAGCATCCCCAAATAGAACTGGCAAGACTCTAGGGATAAAAAAAGCATACAAAGACGAAAATAGTAGGATGAAGGCTATTTTCCCTTTTACCTATGGTATAATAAAGGTATCCTAAGCAAGTTTTTAGGATGAGTTCACCCGGACCAATTCCCGGTTTCCCCGGGTGCCCATTAGCCTTTGGGGAGGGAGGTGAAAGATATGCGGGAAAAGGTAGTAGCAGTCTTGGACAAAGTTCGTCCCGCCCTACAGGCAGACGGTGGTGACGTAAAGTTGGTTGATATTGATGCGGAAAAGGGTATTGTAAAGGTCCAACTACGGGGGGCCTGTGCCGGCTGCCCCATGTCCACCATAACTCTAAAACAAGGTATTGAAAGGGTTATGAAGCAAGAAATACCGGAAGTGAAGGAAGTACAATCCGTTTAATTGAGCGGAGAAAAGGTAGGCTGTGACACAGAAGGGGACGGAAATCCGTCCCCTCTTCCATTGAGGCCAGAAGGGGGTGGCCCCTAAAGATGACCTGTGATAGAATAACAGTGTTGGCCATAATTACCAATACTAAGAGGAGGAAAAATAATGAAAAAACTTGCGGGGACCCGCACAGAAAAAAATTTACAGACGGCTTTCGCCGGCGAGGCCATGGCCCGGTGTAACTATGATTACTTTGCCAGTGTGGCCAAAAAAGAAGGTTATCAGCAAATAGCCGCCATATTTGCGGAAACAGCCCTTAATGAAAAGGAACATGCCAAACTCTGGGCCAAATTCCTGGGGGAAATTGGAGATACAGCCGCCAACTTGCAAGCCGCTGCCGCTGGGGAAAAATATGAATGGTCCCAAATGTACAAGGAATTTGAAGAAACGGCCCGGGAAGAGGGATTTGATAATATCGCCGATTTCTTCCAAAAGGTGGCCACTGTGGAAAGGGAACATGAAAAACGTTATCTTGCCCTACTGGAGAATCTTAAGGAAGGAAAGGTCTTCAAGAGGGGCCAAGTGGTGAAATGGCGTTGCCGCAACTGTGGCTACATCCATACAGGCGCAGAAGCCCCCAAACTCTGCCCGGCCTGCGCCCATCCCCAAGCCTTCTTTGAACTGGCGGCGGAGAATTATTAATTGACAACCATAGGTGCTGTCATCCCAAGGAAAGGGGAAGAGCCTTGCCCTAACCTTTAGGGTTGTTTGGGGCAAATCCCCTGGGTGCCTACAGCTAGGGATAAGAATTGACAAAAAAATATAGTTATTCCAGTAGGGTCATGTTTAATAATGGGGAGAAGCGATAATGCGGAAAATGTTGTTAACTAATGTGCAATTGGGTATGATCCTGGGAAGAAGTATCACCAGTGCCGATGGCACACTATTATTAGGTGCAGGGGCCAAACTAACCCCCCGTTATATCAACCACCTCCAAAACCTGGGGATCACATCGGTATACATTTGGGATGAGCGCACGGCAGACTTGGAAATAAAGGAACCCATAAGTGATCGGACCAGGCTCATGGCCGCCAGCGCCATCAGGGAGGTAATGGCAGAGCTTAGGGATGATTTCCAAAGTAATGGAATAATACCCCACAACCTTCCGCGGCTCATGGCGGTAGTGGATGATATTTTAAATGACCTCCTCAGCGCAGGTAAATTAATCATGGATTTTTTCGAGATTAAAACTAGCGACGATTACACCTTCCTCCATTCCGTTAACGTATGTGTCTTAACCCTTATTTTTGGGCTGCGGCTGGGCTGTAAAGAAAAGGAACTGCGGGAATTGGGCCTGGGAGCCCTTCTCCATGACATCGGCAAGATCTTCATTCCCACTGAAATTATAACAAAACCAGGGCCCCTCACCAGGGAAGAATGGGAAATTATGACCCGACATACCAGCCTGGGCTTTGATATTTTACGCAAAAGTCAAGGGCTGTCCCTTGCGGCAGCCCATATATCCTACCAGCACCACGAACGCTATGATGGCACAGGATATCCCCGGGGTCTTGCCGGGGAAGATATCCACCTTTACGCCCGCATTACTTCCATCTGCGATGTCTTCGATGCCTTAACCTCAAATCGAAATTACCGCAAGGCTTATCCAGTCCATGAGGCCCTGGAATATATCCTAGGCAATGGCAACAGTCACTTCGATTACCACTTGGTAAGCAAGTTTACCAAGTGTGTGGCCATGTACCCCCTGGGTACCGAGGTACGTCTGAGTAATGGTACAGTGGGCATTGTCATTGGGGTACCGCCCCAAATGCCCCAGCGCCCCTTCGTGAGGGTAATAAAGGATGAAAAGGGGCGGGAGCTTGATTCCCCCTATGACCTTTCCCTTTTAGAATTGCCCCATGTGGTAATAACGGCTGTTTTAAATTCCTAGGGCGGGGGGCTTCCCCCGCCCTTTGCCGTGGTTAAACACCCATACAACAAGAAAAACAATTGGGGTGATTAATAAAGTAAATACACCATCCCCTTAACTCATTCCCCACTTTGGGCTCTGGCCCTGGCAAAAGGTCGCCTAACCCTCAAGAAGGGAGGAAAACTTATCTTCAGCCCATCCACTATCATATAGACAGTGGGAACAAGAAAAAGGGTTAAAAAGGTAGATGAGGAAAGGCCACCAACCACCACCGTCGCCAAGGGGGTTAATAGTTCCGAACCGGCGCCAAAGCCTAAACTCAAGGGTATCATGGCCAGGACGGTGGTCAGGGTGGTCATGAGGATGGGACGTAACCTGGTACTGCCGGCCCGGGCAATGGCCTCCTCCAAGGGCAATCCTCCCCGGCGCAAAACGTTTATATAGTCCACCAGGATTATGGCATTATTAACCACAATTCCGGCCAGCATAATGGCACCAATGGCCGAGGTAACACAGAGGGTGCGCCCGGTAAGAACAAGGCCCAAAATGGCCCCGATGGCGGCAAAGGGCACAGAAAACATAATGGTAAAGGGATGGAGGAGGGACTCAAACTGAGCCGCCAAAATAGCATAGACCAAGATAACGGCCAATACCATGGCCAGGCCTAGGCCGCTAAAGGCCTTGGACATCTCCTGATACTCCCCCCCATACTCAATATAATAACCCTCAGGCAGGTAAATCTCCTCAGCCTTTCTTCGGACATCCTTCATCACACTACCCAGGGAGCGACCACTAATACCGGCTGTAACCGTAATCAGGCGGGTTTGGTCCTCCCGGCTGATACTACGGGGCCCCTCGGCGGGGATAAAATCAACCACATCGGCCAAGGTCAGCCGCATACCCAGGGGTGAAGGAATAATGAGGCGCTGAATGTCTTCCTTGCTCAAATCCTCCCCCAAACGCACCCGGATATCAATTTCTTCTCCCTCCACCCGGAGCCGAGTTGCCACCCGCCCCCGCAGGGCTGTATCAATGCCCATGGCCAGCTGCCCCGTGGTCAGCCCCAAGGCAGCCAAGCGCTGGCGCCGGGGATAAAGCTGTAGTTCCGGCATCCCTGCACTGGCACTTGTATCCGGATCCCTAAGACCGGGAATATCTTCAATGGCCGCCACAAGCTCATCGGCAAGGCCGGTCAAAACTGCCAAATCATCCCCCTTGATGGCAATACTAATGGGGGCAGAGGTCATGCCACTGGTAATCATACTTTCAGTGGAAACAGCAATCCTGGCTCCGGGGATATCCCTTAGCAGGCCCCGCAACTCCTCGGCAACCTCCTCTGTGGAAAGCCGCCTTTGTCCCGGGGGAATCAGGGTCGCACTGATATCAGCCCGCTCGCTGCCACCCCCCAGGCCCATATTCATATTATCCCCACTGCCAATACTATAATAGACATCCTGCACCTGGGGCAGCTGGGCCGTAAGCTGAGCCACCTCCTGGGCCACCTTCTCTGTAGCCGTTAGGGGGCTTCCCACCGGCAGGCGCACACTGATATCAATCCGGCCCTCATCAGTAGCGGGTAAAAATTCCGTCCCCAAAAAGGGAAGAAAGCTTAGGCTCATTACAAACACCGCCAGGGCCCCGGCCAAAAGCCGAAAGCGATTTTTCAGACACCAGATCAAACCACGACCATAATGACCCTCCAGCCGCTCCAACCATTGGGCCAGGGCTTGGGAATAACGTTGCAGTATTCCCCTCCCTTGGGGGCCCTCCTTACTTTTATTGTTTTCCCCCAAGAGGCGAGAAGATAAAAGGGGGGTTAAGGTAAAGGAGACCAGAAGAGAGGTAAGGAGGGCAAAGGTGATGGTTAAGGCCAACTGTCGGAAGATCTCACTTATGATTCCCTCCACATAGACAATGGGCAGGAAAACCCCCACCGTGGTTAAGGTGGAGGCCGTAACGGCCGCCCCCACCTCCGCCGCTCCCAAACGGGCGGCTTCCACGGGGCTGTGCCCTTCCTCCCAAAAACGGAAAATATTTTCCAGGACCACAATGGCATTATCCACCAGCATCCCCACCCCCAGGGCAATACCCCCCAAGGTCATAACATTTAAGGTTAAACCGGCAAAGTGAACCAGGATAAAGGTGCCCACCACAGAAATGGGGATGGCAATGGCAATGACCATGGTGGTCTTTATATTGCGCAAAAATAGGAGCAAAATCAAAACAGCCAAGAGGGCCCCTATGACGGCATCCCGGGCCATACCACTGATGGTGTCCTCAATAAAGGCGGAAAAATCCATCATATAGGTAAACTCCAGCTGGGGGTATTGCCCGGTGAGGGCAGATAGTTCCGACTTGATGGCCTTGCCCAGCTGGGCTGTATAGGCCCCCGTCTGTTCTTGGATAACAAGGCCCACCGCCGGCTTGCCATTGAGGCGGGCAATTTGCTCCCCTTCAGCAAACTTATCCTCCACAGTACCCAGGTCCCCAATTTTTATCAGGGCCCCCCTCTCCGTCAAAAGGGATACCTCCCTGATCTCAGCCA
Organism: Bacillota bacterium; assembly: GCA_012518435.1. Taxonomy (GTDB): domain Bacteria; phylum Bacillota; class DTU030; order DTU030; family DTU030; genus JAAYTH01. Next base: position 1,673 of record JAAYSG010000081.1, on the reverse strand, counting down.
CGGAACGAAATTCGCCGGTGGTGCGCAAGGTCAGTTCCTGCCGCCCCTCCCGCAGGGTCCCCGCCGGCAGAGTAAGGTTTTCCGCCGTCAGGGTCTGCAACACCCTATCGATGCTGACACCATAGCCATCCAGGGCCGCGGGATGAAGTCTTACTTCTATCTCCCGCTGCACACCGCCTTGCACATTGACCGAGGCTATCCCCTCCAACCTTTCCAAACGGGGCTTAACCACATCCTCGGCCAAATCCTTGAGTTGGGCCAGATCCTCCATGCCCCCTAAACCCACAATCATAATGGGCATTAGGGAGGGATCAAATTTAATAACCATGGGCTGTCCGGCATCCTCCGGTAGCCAGCCCTTTATGAGGTCAACCTTTTCCCGTATTTCCAGGGTGGCAAAATCCATATCTGTTCCCATATTAAACTCCGCCACCACTATGGAGCTACCATCGGCGGAAAGAGAACTAATTTTATCCACATTGGTAACGGTCCCCAAGGTTTCTTCAAGGGGGCGGGTGATAAGGTTTTCAATTTCCTGTGGCCCCACCCCACTGTATTGGGTTATAACCGCCGCCACGGGGAAATTCATTTCCGGCAGCAGATCAATACCCACCCGGGTAAGGGAAACACTTCCCAAAAGGAGAACTAGCATAACGGCCATGAGGATGGTGATGGGCCGTTTGACGGCAAAATCCGGCAGGTTCATCGGCCGTCACCCCCCGACCATTCCTGGATAGATACCCGGTCTTCATCCTTCAGGTAGTGCTGGCCCTTGACAACCAAAAAGTCCGTTTCCAAAAGACCAGCTAGCACCTCCACCTCTTCCCCATTGGCCAGGCCCAGGCTGACGGGTCTCCTTTGGGCTCGGCCCTGCCGGACGATATAAACGTAGTCCTCACTTCCCTCTTTTAGTACAGCCTCCTTAGGGATAACTGGGTTGCCAATGCTATCTGCCACCACCAACTCCACATCGGCAAAGAGACCGGGCTTTAGCAGGCCGTCGGCATTATCCAAAACGGCCTCCACCGGAAAGACCCCCGTGCGGGGATCCGGGGCCGGGGAAACAGTCGTAATTACAGCACTAAATTCTTGCCCCGGTAGAGTAAAGAAGCGAACCTGCACCTCATCTCCGGGGAGTACACAATTAATAAGCCTTTCCGTCAGATTAAATTCAACCTTTAGCAATTGGGAATTGACAATGGCCAAGAGGGGTGTTCCGGGCCCAGCCAATTCTCCCACCTGGGCCTGGACCGCCGTTGCCTGACCGGCAATGGGGGCCTTGAGAATTCCCTTGTCCAGCTGGCTGCGGGCCAGGGCCACCGCCGCCCGGGCCTGCTTTACCCCCGCTCCCGCAGCCTGCAAATCCTCCTCCCGGGCCCCCTTTTGGGCCAGGGCCAAACCCGCCTTGGCCGCCTCCAGGTTGGCTTCCGCCTGCTTCTTTTGCCCCAGGGCCAGTGATTCCTGCTGTTTAGCCATTTTTTTCAACATCTGCACCTGGGTACGGGCCGCCGCCTCCGCCTCCTCCGCCTGGAGGAGGGCCAACTCTGCCTGTTTGCGGGTCTCCCTCAGCAGTTGATCCCGGCCCACCTTGGCCTGGTCCACTTGGAATTTGGCCATTTCAATTTCCATTTCCAGCTGGCTTATGGCCGCCCTAGTTTCCCGGAGTGATTGCT
>JAAYSG010000080.1 GCA_012518435.1 Bacillota bacterium | reverse complement strand
GGCCCTGGGCCATACTAAATACCATACCATACGCCGTAGGGAGCGGCCCCCGTGCCTAAATACCATACGCCGTAGGGGGCGGCCCCCGTGCCGCCCCGCGTACGAACCAGTTCCCAAGGCTAAAACAAGGGCAAAGGAAGCGGCCCCGGGTCATATAAATACCATGCGTATATACCGTAGGGAGCGGCCCCCGTGCCGCCCCGCGTACGAACCGGTTCCCAAGGCTCAAACAAGGGCAAAGGAAGCGGCCCCCGTGCCATACTAAGTACCATGCGTATATACCGTAGGGGGCGGCCCCCGTGCCGCCCCGTTGCAACCATAGACAGGAGTGAAACATGTGGCGGAAAAAATACTCGTGGTAGATGATGAAAAACCCATCGCCGATATCCTGCGCTTTAACCTGGAAGAAGCAGGCTACGATGTCATCGTAGCCTATGATGGGGAAGAAGCCCTGGCCAAGGCCCGCCAAGAGGCCCCCCACCTGGTTATCCTGGACATCATGCTGCCCAAAATGGATGGCTTCAGCGTCTGCCGCCAGATCCGCACCTTCTCCCCCGTTCCCATCCTCATGCTCACCGCCAAAGAAGAAGAGGTAGACAAAATTTTGGGCCTGGAATTGGGGGCCGACGACTATGTGACCAAACCCTTCAGCCCCCGGGAAATACTGGCTCGGGTCAAGGCCATCCTCCGCCGCACCCAAACCACCGGAGAAAGGTTAGAAGCCCAAGTCCTAACCTTTGGTGATTTGGTAATAGACTTGGAAAGGGTAGAGGTTAGAAGGGGCTCGCGCACCTTGGAACTAACCCCCCGGGAATTCGACCTCCTCAAATCCCTGGCCCAGGCCCCGGGACGGGTTTTTTCCCGGGAACTCCTTTTGGAACAGGTATGGGGCTTTGATTATTACGGCGATATCCGCACCGTGGATGTGGCCATCCGCCGCCTGCGGGAGAAACTGGAGACAGACCCCGGCCGTCCCCGCTATATCCTCACCCGGCGGGGGGCGGGTTATTACTTCAGGGGGAATAAGTAATGTTCAAAAGCATCCAGTGGAAGATGGGGATCATTTACTTTCTCCTCATCCTCATCGCCATGCAGGTCATCGGCGTCCAACTCCTAAAATCCCTGGAACAGTACTACGAAAATAACTATGCAGCTGGGCTCACGGCCCAAGGGGAGCTCATCGGTGGGCTCCTTCGCCGCTATTTTACCGACTCCCTCCAAGAAGACTACATCGCCGGCCTGGTGGGGGAATTCCGCCTGGAAACCGGGGCGGAAATTATTGTTTTAGATGGCAATGGCCTTGTCCTTGGGGCCTCCCAGGGCCGGGGCGATCTGGTGGGTAAAAGGCTGGCCCAGGCAGAGGTGACCCGGGCCCTGACGGGCATTGTGGGAGAGGAAATTCGCTATGACCCCCAGCGGCAGGAGCGCACCATGGCCGTGGCCACCCCCGTCATGGCCCGGGGGGATGTGGTGGGTGTGGTCTATCTCACCGGTTCTCTGGCGGAAATCGATCAGACCTTGGCCGATATCCGCACCTTTCTCCTCAGCGCCACCGTGGTGGCCCTTTTAATTACCGGAGTTATCGGGGCCGGCCTGGCCCGCACCATCACCCGCCCCATTACCGAAGTAACCAAAAAGGCAGCCCTCATCGCCGCCGGCGATTTCGATCAGCACATCCAGGTCCGGGCCGCCGATGAAATCGGCCAGTTGGGGGAAACCTTCAACTACCTGAGCAGCCGCCTCAAGGAAAACCTGCGGGAAATTGCCCACCAGAAAAACAAGGTGGAAGCCATCCTCTTTTATATGAATGACGGGGTCTTGGCCCTTGATGAAGGGGGCACCCTCATCCACATTAACCCCACTGCCTGCCGGATGCTGGGCCTGGTCCCGGAGGAGGCCCTGGGTAAATCCTGGCGGGAAATCCCCCTCCTTTTGGAAATTGAAGAGGGGCTGGAGCAACTATGGGCCGGGCGGGACAACATTTCCCTCCAGCTGGTCACCCCCCGCTCCAAGCCCCTGGTCCTTCAGGTTCACCTCACCTCCCTGCGGGATGCGGGGGAGAATTTGAGTGGCACCGTCATTGCCCTCCACGATGTTACTGAACAGGAAAAATTAGATTCCATGCGCCGGGACTTCGTGGCCAATGTCTCCCACGAAATAAAGACCCCCCTGACCACAGTCAAGGGCTATGTGGAGACCCTTTTAAATGGGGCCCTGGAAAGGGAGGAGCTGGTGGTCCCCTTCCTAAAGGTGGTTTTACGGGAAACAGACCGCATTGCCCGCCTGGTGCGGGATCTTCTCCAGCTCTCTCAGCTGGACTATGAGGAAATAAGATGGCGCAAGCGCCCTCTCTTCCTGCAAGATCTCCTCCCCGGGGCCCTGCAGCGCTGGCTGGTGGAGGCGGAAAAGCAGGCCCTCAAATTAACCCTCCGCCTTCCCCCAGATCTTCCCCCGGTCCTGGCCGACAAGGACCGCCTGGAACAGGTGGTGGAGAACCTCCTCAGCAATGCCGTCAAATTTACCCCCGCCGGGGGTAGCATAAACATTGGGGCCCGGGTTGAAGGGGATTTTATCCGGACCAGCATTGCCGATACCGGCATCGGCATCCCCTTAGAAGATCAGGACCGCATCTTTGAACGCTTTTACCGGGTGGACAAGGCCCGTTCCCGCTCCCTGGGAGGGACCGGCCTGGGCCTGGCCATTGCCCAGGAGCTCATCAAGGCCCAGGGGGGAAAAATAGAATTGGAAAGCAAGCCGGGGGAAGGGACCAAAATCTCCTTTCTCCTTCCCCGGGCCAAGGAATAAAGGAGGCTGTTGCCATGAGGGGTGAAAGGATAAAAACCATAATCCTTATCCTGTTGGTGGGGCTTAGCATGGCCCAGACCGGCCTCCTTTGGTATGGCCTTCGCCCCCTGCCGGCCCCCACCTTAACCCCTCCCCCCGGGCAGGCCCAGCTGGGGGAGGAAAAGGAAACCATGGACCTCATCACACCCACCCGGGCCTTTCTCTCCCTGGGGGAGGGAAGGTATGCCCTCCTCAGCCCCTCCGGGGAAGCCTTTGGGGCGGCCTGGAAAAGGGTGGCGGCTAAGCTAAGACAGGAGGAGACCTGGTTGCAGCGGGAGTGGGAACCCCTGCCCCAGGCCCCAGATCTTGAGCTTCCCGGCACCTACCAGTGGGAATTTCCCCTCACCCTCAGGCTCGATTACCACCGGGATTTACTCCTTTCTCAACCTGGCCCCGCCAGGGAACTTCCCCCCCTGGCCCACCTGATCCTCTCCCCCAGCAAAGATGCCTATGTCCACGATGGGGAAGGAAACTACTATCCCTTTCTCCTGGGCATGGCAGGGGCTGCCCCGGGGGCTGAAGCCGCGACCTGGGCCCCGGAAGACCCTGGGCTTCTGTACCAGGGGCCCCAGGGGGGAGATCCCAGCTATGCCCCCGGTGTTTACCTCCCCGCCGGAGAGCTTTCCCTGCCCACCCTCAAGGCCGTGGTGGAAAAATTGCCGGCGGATTCTGTTACAGGCACCTTCTTTGCCGATATGTCCCTGGTCCGCACCATCCAAGAGCGGGACGGAGCCCTCATCTATACCGACGGCCAGCGGGCCCTGCGCCTCTATCCCTCTGGGGTTTTGGAATATGGCTATCCCAGCCTGCGGGCCAAGGGCCCCAGCCTGCCCCCTGCGGCTGCCTTCGAGCGGGGCCGCCACTTTGTGGATCAGCACGGAGGCTGGCCGGCGGAGGTCAGGCTGAGCACAATAAGGGTAGAAAACCGCCCCGATGGCCAGCACTACCAGCTGACCTACCGGCAGTATGAGGGGGATATTCCCCTCCTCTTGCCGGCCCCGGCCCTCAGCCTCTCAGTTCACAGCGGCGGTGTCACCGATTACGGGCGCCAGGTGGTCACCACCTATCCCCTTGAGGCGGCCCAAGCCCTGGTAGATCCCCAGGAACTCTTGCCAGAACTCTTGGCCTCCCCGGCCCTTCAGGAGAACCTGGAGGAGGGGGAGGAGGCTGTCATTTCTGCCCTTTACCCGGCCTATTACGGCCAAGCGGTGGGGGAAAGGGATTATATCCTAAAACCGGTCTGGGTTGTAAAGGTGGCCGGGCAAGAATACTACTTTGCCGGCCATGGTGGGGAAGCCCTCAGCTCCCCCGGGGCTCAAGAAGGGGGGGAAGGCCATGGATTGGGGCCGGGCTAAAAACATTCTCCTCATTGCCTTTTTAAGCCTCAACCTCTTTTTGGGCTACCGCCTCCACCAAGAGCTGTCCCGCTATCCGGCGGCGGCCGGCACCGGCCAGGTCAGTGCCGAAGATCTGGCCAAGACGGAGGAACACCTTTTATCCCTGGGCCTTAGGCTGGAAACCCCCATCCCCCGGGAAATTGTTGCCCTCCCCCTTCTCCGGGTCCGCCTCCTTCCCTCCAACCATCGTCATATGGCCCAGCACCTTTTCGCCGGCCTAAAGGGGGTAGAAATAATTAGGCCCGCCGGAACAGAGGGGGAGATCCTCTACCTGCGGGGAGGGGAAGAGCTGCGGGCCTATGGCAATGGCATCCTTTCCTACCGTAACCCCCATCCCCCCCCAGCAAGCTCCCCCCCAAAGGAAAGGGTCCAGGAGTGGCTTGAAGATTTTATCGCCCAGCAGCGGGGCTTTGGCCAGGAGTTGGGCCTTGGGGAGGTGCGGGAACTCATCCCAGAGGAAAAATACTTCATCCGCCTGGAGCAGACCTATCAGGGCCGGCCCCTGGTGGGCAGTGCCGGGGTAGAGGTTCTCTTAACGGCGGGGGGCATTGAGTTTTTCTGGCAGCGCCCCCTGGAACCCCTGGGGCCCGCCGGCCAAGAAAAAACCATCATCCCCGCCACCGAGGCCCTCCTGCGCCTGGCCGCTCTTCACCAGGGCAGCGGCACAGGCTCCCCGACCCCCGTGGGAGAAATTACCCTGGGCTATTACAACAAACTTTACGATGCCCAAGAATGGGAAGCCGTCCCCGTCTGGGCCATTTGCACCGGCGGTGATCAGTGGCACTATATCAATGCCTTCACCGGGGAATTGGAATTATAAAATAAAGGTTCCCCACGGCGGCAAGGCGGGGCATCCTTAAGTGGTGCAAAAAACAAGATCTTGGGATATAATATAATGGGCCCCGAAGGGAGTGAAGACCATGGGTGACAGACAAGAAAGCCTATCCAAAAACGAAATCAAGCACATTTTAGCCCGCCACTTGCGCCTCAAGGCCCTGGATATAAAGGTCGAAACCCAGGATGGAACCGTCCGCCTGAGCGGTATTGTCGATGTCCTATCGGAAAAACTCTATGCCGAAGAACTGGTGAGACAGCTCAAGGGGGTCCAAAGGGTAGAGAATAAATTGACTGTTGCCCTGGATGCCGGCATCAACGATGGGGAAATAAAGGAAGAAATTGAAGCCGCCCTAAAAAAGGCCCAACGCCTGGAAGATATTGTGGTTCAGGTTCAGGGGGGTGTTGTCCATCTAAAGGGCAGGGTCCTAACCCCCGCCGACGAAGACCTGGCCCGCCACCTTTCGGCCCGGGTTAAGGGTGTAGTAAATGTGGTAAGCAGCCTAAGCGTGGCCACCAAACATCCCATCGCAGATGATGTTATAACCCAGATGGCGGCGGACAGCCTTTATGCCGCCGGGCAGGCCAACAAATATGCCGTCAATATTCGTACCGTGCAAGGCGTAGTATACCTGACGGGCTGGGTAGAAACCATGGAGATGAAGGAAAGGGCAACAAGTATTGTCTCTGGGGTAGAAGGCGTGCGCTGGGTTCTCAATAACCTGCTGGTGGAGGAAGAGCAAAGCGAAGGCGATGTTTACCTAACCAACATCATCCGGCAAGTCATTAGTCAGGGCCTGGGCCTCAATTTAGAAGAGGTGCGGGTCTTTGTCCTCAACGGTTGGGTCTACCTGGGCGGCCAAGTAGATACCATCGACCAGCAGGAGGCCCTAAAAAACATAATCCAGCAAATTAATGGTAGCCTGGGTGGCATAGAAGGCCTCACCAACGATGTTGTGGTGGTAATGCACTAGTTAAAGAAAACCCAAAGGCACTACGGGGCCTTAAGCGGGGTTAGCCGCGGTCTTGGGCCCTTCTGACAACCAGCTTCCACCCCTCCATGAAGAACAAGGGGAAGAGGCTCAGGCCCACCACCAGGAACCAATCCCGGGCCGGGAGGGCAACGGTGGCCAAGATGCCCCGCAGGAAGGGGAAAAGGACCACGGCCAGCTGCAGTGAAAGCGATAGGAAAAAGGCATAGACCAGGCTCCTATTTCCCCCCAGGCCCAGGCTGAAGAGGGATTGGGTCTGGCTGCGGATGTTAAAGGAATGTATTAGCTGGGACAGGGATAGGGTTAGAAAGGCAATGGTGCGGGCCACCACAAGGGGCCGCCCCCACCGCAGGGCCAGCCCATAGGATATGAGGGAAATAAGCCCCAGCCCTATACCCTGCAGCAGGATACCCAGGGCCATATTCCCGGAAAGCACTCCTTCTTTCCGGGGGCGGGGCCTTCTTTTCATAATTCCCCTTTCCGCCGGCTCCAAGCCCAGGGATAGGGCCGGGGCCCCATCGGTGATGAGGTTCATCCACAAGAGCTGGATGGGGGTTAAGGGACTGCCCCAACCCAAGAGGATGGCCACAAAAATGGCAATTATTTCTCCAATGTTGCAGGAGAGGAGGTAGTGGATGGATTTGCGGATATTATCATAAATGGTCCGCCCCTCCCGCACCGCAGTGACAATGGTGGCAAAGTTGTCATCCAAGAGAACCATATCGGCAGCCTCCTTGGCCACCGCCGTACCCGTTATCCCCATGGCCACACCAATATCGGCCACCTTCAGGGCTGGGGCATCATTAACCCCATCCCCCGTCATGGCCACCACATGGCCCTTTTTCTGCAGGGCCTTAACAATCTTCAGCTTGTGCTCCGGGCTCACCCGGGCATAGACGGTGGTCCGCTCCACCGCCTCCTGCATTCTCTTTTCATCCATTTTATTCAATTCAACACCCGTTAACACCTCATCCCCCGGCCGGAAAATATTTAGGTCCCGGGCGATGGCGGTGGCTGTTTTGGGGTGATCGCCGGTGATCATAATTGTTCTTATCCCCGCCTGGCGGCTAACCTCCACCGCCTCCGCTGCCTCGGGCCGGGCCGGATCTTGGAGGGCAAAAAATCCCACCAGGGTCAAACCCTCCTCAGAGGCTAGCCCCCCATCCCCCGGCATTTGGGGGTGGGAGCCATAAGTTAGGGCCAGCACCCGCTCCCCCCGGGCCGCCAGGGCCCTGTTGGTGGCCATGAGCCTCTCTTGGTCTTGCTTTGTCAGGGGTTTTCTTCCCCCTTGGGTGTGAAGGTGGGTACAGCGCTCCAAGAGGACATCCGGCGCCCCCTTAGTGAAGGACCTTACCTCCCCCTCATAGGCATGGAAGGTGGTCATCAACTTTCGTTCCGAATCAAAGGGAATTTCCCCCCGGCGGGGATACCTGGCCTCCGCATCCTCCCGAAGCCAGCCCCCCTTGGCCGCCGCCACCACCAAGGCCCCCTCCGTGGGGTCACCAATTATCCCCCACCCCTTCCCATCCTCCCCGTCCCTCTTTAGACGGGCATTATTGCAGAGAAGCCCCCCCAAGAGGAGCAAAGATAGGGCATCCCCCTCCCGGGGCTCCACCTTTCTCCCCTGCCCATCCCAAAACTCACCCCGGGGATCATAGCCGCTCCCACTGAGGCGAAAATCATCCTCCGCCAGGAAGATCCGCTTCACCGTCATCTCATTTTTGGTGAGGGTACCGGTTTTATCGGAGCAGATGATGGTGGTCGTGCCCAGGGTTTCCACCGCCGGGAGTTTTCTAATAATAACCCGCTGCTGGCTCATTCGGGTCATCCCCAGGGCCAAGACAATGGTAACAATGGCCGGCAGTCCCTCGGGAACCGCCGCCACGGCCAGGCTGATGGCCGTCATAAACATGGCAAGGGCCTCCTCCCCCCGCCAGATACCGGTGATAAAGACAAGAAAAACTATTAACCCCGCCGCCATTCCCAGCTCCTTGCCCAGGCGGGCCAACTGCTGCTGCAGGGGAGTGGCTTGGGGGGGTACCGCCGCCAGCATGGCCGCAATGAGGCCCAGCTGGGTATCTTGGCCCGTTGCCACCACCAGGGCCCGCCCCCGTCCCCCAGTGACGGTGGTGCCCATAAAAAGCATATTTTTCCGGTCCCCCACCGGGATATCCCCCGGGCCCAGGGTGGCGGGGTCCTTTTCCACCGGCAGAGATTCACCGGTTAAAACCGCCTCATCCACCTGCAAGGAAACATGATCCAAAAGGCGGGCATCGGCGGGGACAAAATCCCCGGCATTTAAGAAAATTATATCCCCCGGCAATAGGGCCTCCGCCTTGACCTCCGAAAGCACCCCCTCCCGCAGGACCTTGGCCAGGGGCTTAGCCATTTCCCTCAGGGCCCGCAGGGCCTCCTCCGCCCTTCTTTCCTGCACAACCCCCAGCACAGCATTGAAAATAACTATAATCATAATGACCAGGGCATCGGCCCATTCCCCCAAGATGCCGGAAACCGTTGCCGCCACCAAGAGGATGACAACCAGCACCTCCCGCATCTGTCCCATAAACAGGGAAAACAAACTCCGGGCTGGCTCTTCCCGGAGGGCATTGGGGCCGTACTTTTTCTCCCTCCTTTTAACCTCCGCGGCACTCAAACCCCGGTCCAGATCAGTATTAAACTCCTTAAGAACCTGCTCCCCATCCCTTTGGTGCCAATTTTCCTTCTCCTTCATCAACTAGGCCTTCCTTCTCCAGGTTATCCCAAGAAAATATCTTGGCACCCATAGTATATCTCCTATGGGGGGGAAAAACCATAGGGCCCAGGGCCCCCCGGCACCGCCCCAAGCCCTTTCCCGGCCAATGGCTTTATTTTCCTGGCCCATACCCCTCTGGTCGCGGCAGAATTTTAGCCCCCCAGGGAGGAGATCCACGGAAAATAGGCGAATCATAAAACGGGATATGCTATTTTGTCTACATTTGGGATTTGGGAGGCAGGTCAATGGGAATATTTCTTGTCAAGGGTGAAACCAGGCTTAAGGGCCAGGTCACCATCAGTGGCGCAAAAAATGCCGTCCTGGCTGTTTTACCGGCAACCCTCATGGCCGACGGTGAAACAATAATTGAAAACGCCCCCAGCATCGACGATGTCCGGGTTATGGGACAAATACTGGCGGCGCTGGGGGCAGAAGTAAAGGAAAACACCAGCGGTTTTCGTATCAACCCCAGGGGGATCCGCAATCCCTCCCCCCCCTTTGAACTGGTAAAAAAAGTGCGGGCCTCCAGCCTTTTCCTGGGCCCCCTGTTAAGCCGCTTCGGGCGGGCAGAAATTGCCATGCCCGGGGGCTGCGATATCGGCCCCCGACCCCTGGATCAGCACATCAAGGGCCTCCATGCCTTGGGGGCAGAGATAAAAATTGAAGAGGGCTTTATCAAGGCCCAGACCAAGGGCCTTGTGGGGGCCCCCATTTACCTGGATATCACCAGCGTGGGGGCCACAGAAAATATCATGATGGCGGCCTGCCTGGCCAAGGGCACCACAACAATTGAAAACGCAGCCAAGGAGCCGGAGATAATAGATGTGGCCAACCTCCTCAATGCCATGGGGGCCGATGTCAAGGGGGCCGGCACCGATGTCATCAGGATCAGGGGGGTAAAATCCCTGCGGGGGGTCAATCACACCATCATCCCCGATCGGATAGAAGCCGGTACCTTTATGATTGCCGCCGCCGCCACCCGGGGAGAAGTTATAATTAGGGATGTCATCCCCGAACACCTGGAGCCAGTCATTGCCAAGTTGCGGGAGGCGGGGGTACAGGTAGAGGTGGGGGACGACAGTATTCGGGTGACGGGTAGGGAAGAGCCCTACCCTGCCCTGGATCTGAAAACCCTGCCCTACCCCGGCTTTCCCACCGATCTTCAGTCACCCATGACGGCCCTTTTAACCACGGCCCAGGGGACCAGCATTATCAAAGAAAATATTTTTGAAAACCGCTTTCGCCATGTCAGCCAGTTTGAACGCATGGGGGCCAAGATCAAGGTGGAGGGCCGGACGGCGGTTGTAGAAGGGGTGGAGCAAATTAGCGGTGCCCAAGTTAAGGCCACCGATTTAAGGGCTGGGGCCGCCCTCATCATTGCCGGCCTCATGGCCCGGGGGGAAACCCGTATCCACGGGGCCCAACATATCGATCGGGGTTACGAGCACATAACGGCCAAATTTAACTCCCTGGGGGCCCAGATCACCCGGGAACCCTCCAATTTACCCGGAGAATAACGCCGGAACGATTTACCCGGTAATTGACGCCAAAACCCGTAGGGGGCGGTCCCTGTACCGCCCCGAAATGGTTTACCCGGTAATTGACGTTAAACCCGTAGGGGGCGGTCCCTGTACCGCCCCGAAATGGTTTACCCGGTAATTGACGTTAAACCCGTAGGGGGCGGTCCCTGTACCGCCCCGAAATG
>JAAYSG010000014.1 GCA_012518435.1 Bacillota bacterium | reverse complement strand
CGAATGGTGGATTCCGGAAAGGCCGGTGGCGGCCCGCTTGATAATGTCCACCACAGCGGCAATGGCTGCCTCCTGGCCCTTGACCCTCCTGCGGAGGATTTCATCGGCCCGGCCCAGTCTTTCCCGGCCCTTTCTTTGCTGTAAAAGATCCCAGGCGCTTTCCACCACACCAAACTTATAATGTTCGACGATGCTCTTGGGTTTATCAATGGGGATACCCTCTGTCAGGGAGACCAGGCGTAGGCATTCCAGTTCATAATTGGTCAGACCCCGGGAGATGTCCACCAAGGTATCAATGATGATATCCTTTTCTTCCTGGACCTCATCACCCCGATGAAAACCCGGGAGGGCAATTTCAAAGTAGCGGCGGCGCTCCTCTTCGGCGGGCAGGTTGATCTCCAGGGTCTTGACCAAGGGATTGCAAAGATAAAGCCAGGCAGGTAGGTCTGTCAGCCCATCACAGATTAAAACCAAAACATGGTTGGAATTCCGGCCCATGGTTTCCGCAGAGGCCTTTTTAGCACATTTTAAAAGCCTGACAAACTGTTGCCCTTCCCGGGGGGAGAGGTGGCCGGGTGCCGTTACTAAACGGGAGGCATGATCGATTATAAAGGAGAGGGGCGCATTGTTTTTCCCCAGGGCCCGGTGCACAGCATTGAGGGCAGAGTCGAAGTCGCGGATGGGGGAGGTCCCCCCCCTATGCATCTTGGTGAACAGTTCCCTTTCTTCCTTTGTGCGGAAGGTTAGCCCGTTGACAGGGTCATAATAAACAATTGTCTGGTAGCCCTGATCCTGGAAAAAATGGTAGAGGAGGCGATTGAGGGGAAAATACCTCCAGTGTATCCTGCTACCATCATAGACGGGGTAGGGAAGGAGGTCATAAATATTGCCGTGGAGCAAAAAGAGATTTTTTAGGGGTAAATAGCGCCGGAATTCTTGTAGGTAGCGGGAATAGTTCTCCTTAAGCATTGGGATCGCCCCCCTCTTTAGTAATGAGCGGTGGGGGGACCATATCCTCTGCCCCGGTGCTAAATTCCGCCGGCACAAGGACCTCCCGGTGGTCTTCCCCCGTGGGTTCAATACGCCAGTATTCCTGGATTAAAATATCCCGCTGGGCAAGTTCATTTTGCAGGCGGTCATAATCTTGACACCATTTTTCACATTGGTACCTTTGGTCCACGGTGGCTTCTTGCCGTTCTATGGAGATGTCATCTGGCCCCCTTATGTTGACAAATTCGGCATGGAGGGAATTGTCCAGGCCACAGGTCAGCTCAACCGCCCCAGATTCCGGAGCACGGAAAAGCAAAGAAAGGGGGGCAGGGCCCCGATGGGGAGTATCCTCACCGCCATCTACGCCATCTAGAGCCTGATAGCCCATTGCTTCCAGCACCTCCCGCACATTCTGCAGGACATAGGAGCGCCTTATGTCCCTTGTCTCCACATCATTAAAGTCTCTCCATAGGTCCTGTACCTCTTTATGTATTTGGGGAAGGTCTGTAACTATCTTCCTTGGATTTCCTTCCCTGGCCAAGGTTTCCAGGACGGCAATCAAGTCCCCGGCCCTCTCCCCTTGTGAATCTAGGATGCTCCTCTTCTTTATCACCCTTAGCTGGATCAGCAGTTCATCGATGCCCTCCCTTTCTTCCTCCGCTTCCTCATACAACTTTTTAAGGGCCCGGGCGGCCCCGGCCCTTAGCTTGTTTAAATCCCTTTCTAACCACTGGAGGCTTTGGTAATAGAAGGGATCATAGTTATCCGCCTTTATTTCCTTTATCCTCTGCCTCATCACTTCCAACTGGGGTGCAAAGACAAGGTCCAGTTCCTCCTCCAAGGTTTCCAACTGCACGGTAATGGCCCTCACCATTTCCCGCATCCGGGCGGAAACATCCTTATCTAGAGCTGACGGAAGGATGTCCGCTACAGGTGTTGGCTTTTTTTGCCCTAAGGTGGCTCCCAAGGTCTGGAGTTTGTCTATTAAGGCCAGCCTTTCCTTTTCCCTATTTATTTCTTCCCTGCGCCGCAGTTGGGCCTTGATTTTTTGGATTTCCTCCTGGCGGCGGCGCTCTTCCTTGAGTTTACGCAACCTTTCCTCTTCCAGTCTTTTTTCCTCTTCTTTCCTTATAAGGTATTGGGCATAGGAGTCTCTACTCATTTTAACCCCCACCATTATGATATTTGGTTGCCGGGCCAAATTTTATTTTTTCAATTCAATTCCCCGCTGGAGCAATAAATTCCTCAATTTTGCCCTGTCCCCGGGGCGGGGGATGCCGATGATGTGCAGGCTACCATCCTCCTTTATCCTTACCTCCAGGGATGGTGCGGGTTCCCCAATTGCATTTCCAGTCAGCCCATCCAACTGGGCCCGGGGGCTTAAAAAGTGCAATACCTGGTTGTCCGACCCCCGGTAGGGTTTGGTGGTGGGAAGGTCGCGGCGGTAAGGCCCGGAAATTAAAAAGTCTGTTAGGGATAGTACCGCCGCCATTTCCGGGGGCCCCTTCCTCAACTCCGCCAGGGTATAACCGGAATAAAGCAAAACATCCAAGGTAGTATACCGCCGCAGCAAAAGGAGCAGGTTCCTCAAGCCAACTGCCTGCTGGAAGGGTTCTCCCCCGCTGATGGTTAGCCCCCGATGGCCCGGGGCAAAGGCCAAAATTTGCCGTAGGATCTCCTCCACCTTCCGGAGGCAGGATTCCCGGCGCGTAAAAAGTTCGGGGCTCATGCAGCCTGGGCAGTTTAGGGTACACCCCTGTAACCATAATGCAATGCGGTTTCCCGGGCCCAGGCTTGTCACATTGGGGGATATATCCCCTACATAAAGGGTCATTGAACTCATTCCTTTTTTGCCATAAGGAATAGTTCAGCAATGGGGAGAAAAAACCCTCTAAAATAAAGGAAATTTTTACCCGGTATTTAGTTGGGCATAAGCCCCCCATGGGGGCTGCCTTATTTGCGGCGGGGCTGGAGGTGACTGCAAATTTATGGTATTATGGCCCTGTGGGGCAGTCCTTGGCCGACATCCTTTTTCCCCCCTGGTCAATTGTTTCCCCCCTATCCCAGAGAGGGAGTTGAGCAAGATGGCAACAGGATTAGCCATAATAGCCGATGACTTTACCGGGGCCAATGATACCGGCGTACAGTTCAGTAAAAGGGGCCTTAAAACCGGTGTGGTGACGGATAGAAAGGCAATTGCCACTGCCTTGGGAGAATTGGATGTGGTGGTTGTGGACACGGAAACCAGATTTGCCGGGGTGGATGAAGCCTATGCAAGGGTAAGGGATGCTGCAAGGATACTAAAGGCTAATGGTATTGACTATATCTACAAGAAAATAGACTCCACCTTTAGGGGCAATATCGGGGCCGAGATTACCGCCGCCCTGGATGCCATGGGGGCAAAGTGGGCCTTTATTGCCCCGGCCCTTCCCTCCCACGGCAGGACCACCCTTAAGGGTAAGCAGCTAGTTTACGGCAAACCCGTGGCTGAAACGGAAATGGCCCAGGATCCGAAAAATCCTGTTAGCCATTCCTATATACCAGATATAATTGCCCTTCAGACGGAGAAAAAATCCCTTGTTATCCCCTTGTCTGCCATTAGAAAAGGGAAGGAACACCTGGCTGGCAAGCTTACCAACCTAAGGGAAGAAGGTTGGGAACTTCTAGTATTTGACAGTGAAACCAACGAGGATCTCCAAATCATCGCCCAAACCATCAACCATTTTGCGCAAAAACCCGTCCTGGTGGGTTCTGCCGGCCTGGCAGAGCAGTTGCCGGAGGCCTTGGGCCTGGTGGCAGATACCGATACCCCGGGCGCGGTAATTATTATTGCGGGAAGTGTCAATGATACCACCAGAAAACAGGTGGATTATGCCCTCAGGGAGGGGTGGGCCAGGTCAATTGATCTGGACATTGGCAAGGTTCTGGGCGCTGAAGATAAAGGAGAGCTGCAGGCGGTAATAAAGAGGGTATCAGAATTGGCTGGGGATAAGAAAGGCATAATAATCAGAACGGCCAAAAACAAAGGGGCGGTGGCCGCGGCCCAGGCGGTGGGGGAAAAAATGGGTTTGGGCAAGTATGAAGTTAGTGAAAGGATAGCAGGGTTTTTGGGGCAGGTGACCAGGGCCATATGTGATAGTATTAGTGTTAAAGGTTTAATGCTCACGGGGGGTGATACCGCCATTAAAGTAGCGGCGGCCCTCAGTGCTGCCGGGACAATAATTGGAGACGAGGTCTTGCCCGGCATACCCTGGGGCAACTTCATCAGTGATGAATATGGTGACATTAGGGTGGTTACAAAGGCCGGGGGTTTTGGTGGGGAAGATTCCATTGCTAAAATAATTGACTTCCTAAAGGGGCATTGAAATGGACACTAATAAACCCGTTGTGGGTATCACCATGGGGGATCCGGCGGGGATAGGGCCGGAGATTTCTCTCTTGGCCCATGGGGATAAATCCATAGCCCACATCAACAAGGTGATAATCGGCAATATAGCCATACTTAAAAAGGTTGCCCTGAGGGCGGGGATAAGTGTGGGGGAATTTAGAGAAATCAAGGATCTAGCTGAGTGTGTATTTGCCACTGACAAGGGGATCAATGTTATTGATATACCCTTTGCCAACCCGGATGAATTGCAACCGGGTAAGGTGCAGGCGATTGCAGGGGACGCAGCCTTTAGATATTTAACCAAGGGAATAGAAATGGCCCTGGCGGGAGAGATCGGCGGGCTAGCAACTGCTCCCCTCAATAAGGAGGCACTACACTTAGCGGGTCATTTATATCCCGGGCATACGGAAATCCTTGCCCACTATACAGGGACAAAAGACTATGCCATGCTTCTTTATGATGAGCAGTTGAAGGTGATCCATGTTACAACCCACATTTCCTTAAAGGAAGTAGTTGAAACCCTAAATAAGGACCGGATTTATACCGTTATAAAAATCGCCCATAACACCCTGCGGGAACTGGGCTTTCCAAAACCAAAAATTGCCATCGCAGGACTCAACCCCCATGCCGGGGAGGGGGGCCTCTTTGGCAATGAGGAGGAGCGGGAAATAGCCCCAGCCATCGAAAGGGCAAAGGCGGCCGGCATCCATGTAGTGGGGCCCCTTCCCCCCGATACGGTATTTTTACAGGGGAAAAACGGGGAGTATGATATAATTGTTGCCATGTACCACGACCAGGGTCACATCCCCGTTAAACTTTTGGGTTTTCACAGCGGGGTAAACATCACCGCCGGCCTGCCCATTATAAGAACCTCGGTGGATCACGGCACCGCCTTTGGTCGGGCCTGGCAGGGGAGGGCCAACCCCGGCAGTATGATCCAGGCCATCCTCTTATGTGAAAAATTAGCCCGGGGGAGGTTGGAAAAAGGCTAATTGCCCCCGGGAGAAGCATGGGTGCATATTGCCCAGTGAAAGTGGCCCTCACCAGGGGCTTTTTTTTTGGCCAATTCCCCTAGGCCGGCGGTTGCTATTTTCTGTATGGCCATTTTTCCCTTTATCCTTTGCCGGTGGCGCCGGGCAGAGCCAGGGGGTATTTGCTGGGCGAGTGGTGGGCCATATACTTTCTTGGGGCAAAAGGGGTTTTTCGGCCAATTATGGAAAATACTGATTATGCCCGGGTTGGCTTACCCGGTTAGGCGGCTGTGGAATATTACTGACAGGGTTTTATCCTTCCCTTAAGCTGACAGACTTTTAACCCTTTATTATGTTTGGTTCCCTTTCAGCACAAAATCTACTATAATAGGAAGCAGTGGTTTTCTACCCTGGGGCTGGGCCGGTGCCTCCCCCAATATTTTGTCGCTCTTTGCTTGTGTCCTGGGCTTTTATTTCCAAACAGGGTGAAGAAGCGGCTGGATCCCTGCGGCTTATAGTCCCGGGGTGACAAGTAAGAGGTTTATGGGCTTTGTGGTCTAGTCCGGTAGATAACACCGGCTGGTAATTATTCCCCGCTCTGCAAAATGGTACTATTAAATGTTGAAAAGGTGCTGATTACATGGATGCATTGTGGCAAAAGGTACGGGAGGCTGTGTCATCGGTCCTTCCCATAACGATAATAGTTGTTATTTTAAACTTTACCATTGCCCCCATTGGTACAGAGCTCTTCCTGCGATTTTTGCTGGGGGCGGCTGCCATTACCTTGGGTTTGGGAATTTTTTTGTTTGGAGCTGACATGGCAATACAGCCCATTGGTATGCATATGGGCTCCTCCATTACCAGGCAGAGGAGTCTATTTCTGTTACTGTCTTCTGGTCTGCTCCTGGGCTTCTTAATTAATGTGGCGGAGCCAGATCTTTTGGTGTTGGCGGGGCAGGTGGCGGCAGTTACTGCAGGGGCAATTACCCTTTGGGAGCTGGTCATTGTTGTTTCCATTGGTATCGGCCTCATGGTGGCCATTGGGCTGGGAAGAATTGTCTTTCAAATATCCTTACCCAAACTAATTACAGTCGCCTATGCATTGGTTTTTACCCTCTATATTTTTGCCCCGGACCCCTTCTTGGGCATTGCCTTTGATTCTGGGGGGGCCACCACCGGTTCCATGACGGTACCCTTTATCTTGGCCTTGGGGATGGGTGTGGCTTCGGTGGAAGGGGGGAAGGAATCGGAGGAGGATAGTTTTGGCCTTTTGGGATTGGCCTCCATCGGACCCATGTTGGCCGTTTTATCCATGGGTATTTTATCCGGTATAAAAAGTCTAACGGGTAGCCTCCCTCCGCCGGCCACAGTCAATAATGGTATTTGGCATCCCTTTGTTCAGGCCGTTCCGCCGGTAGCCCGGGAGGTGCTCTTTGCCATTGCCCCCATCAGCATACTTTTTTTAATTGCCCAGGTTCTTCTCATTAAGTTGCCCCGGAGGCCCCTGTCCCGGATCTTGAAGGGCCTGGTCTATACCTTTGTCGGTTTGGTTTTGTTTTTAACCGGGGTAAATGCGGGTTTTATGGAGGCGGGTAATGCCATAGGCAGTGCCGTTGCCCTTTACGGAAGTGATTGGTTAATTGTCTTGACCGGCTTTATCATTGGTTTTACCATTGTTTACGCGGAGCCGGCCGTCCATGTCCTCAATGATCAGGTGGAGGCAGTTACCAGTGGGCGGATAAAAAAGAAGGTTATTTTATATGCCTTGGCCATTGGAGTTGGCATGGCCCTTCTTTTGGCTATGCTAAAGATTTTAATTCCCGGCCTTGACCTCTGGCACCTTTTGGTACCGGGGTATACCGTGGCCATAGTTTTGTCCCATTTTACTCCCACTATTTTTGTTGGTATTGCCATTGATTCGGGGGGGGTAGCCTCCGGCCCCATGACGGCCACCTTTGTCTTGGCCTATGCCCAGGGTGTAGCCCATGCGGTGCCAACGGCAGATGTGCTTATGGATGCCTTTGGGGTGATTGGCATGGTGGCCTTGACCCCCTTAATAGCCATCCAGGTTTTGGGGCTTTTGTACGAGCGGGAGGCCAGGAAGAACCCCAAGGGGGAGGCGGCCCCCCTAAAGGCGTAGCTTTTCCCGCCGGTATTAACATGGGGTATGGCCCCAACCTAAAATGAAGGGGTTTGGGGCCAGCCCTGGCATTGGTAAAATTTCCTAAACTTTGTCCCTCCCTTTTACTTGGGAGGGTTTTCAAATTCACCCCAGAGCTTTACCTCTGTCTTTAGGGCAATTCCCCGTTCTTCCCAAACCTTGTCCTGGACGAACCGAATGAGCCCGTAGACATCTTGGGCGGTGGCTCCCCCCAGGTTGACGATGAAGTTGCCATGCTGGGGGGCAATTTGGGCCTGGCCCCTGCGGGTACCCTTTAGACCCATTTCATCGATGAGCTTGCCAGCGGGAATACCCACCGGGTTTCTAAAGGTGGAGCCACAGCTGGGGAGCTGGGGATGCTGGCGGCGTTTTTTTAGTGATACGGCGATGGTCTCTTTTATCTCTGCTTTGGGGCGGGCCAGAACCCGCAGGTGGGTCCGTAAAATGATGTACTTGTGGTGAGATTGGGTTTGGAATATGCTGGTGCGATAGGCAAAGCCCAATTTGTCCCTAGGCATGGTTTTAAATTGGCCGGTGGGCGTCAATACATCTAGGCCATTAATAAAATCGCCAATAAACACCCGATAGGCGCCGGCATTCATGACAACGGCCCCGGCGATGGTGCCGGGTATCCCGGCCAGGGCCTCGAAGCCCCCCAGGTTCTTTTCTGCCAGGGTGTGGATAAGTTTGGTGAGGGGGAGGCCGCCCTCGGCCGTCACCAGATGCCCGGCAACTTTTAGCCGGGCAAACTTTTCCCCCAGGTGGATTACCATACCCGCTAGACCCGCATCGCTGATGAGTACGTTGGTACCTCTACCCAAGACATAGTAGGGGATATTCCTTTTTAGGGCAAAGGATAAGGCGCTTTTAATCTCCTTGGGATTGCTTGGTTCGCAAAAATAACGGGCTGGGCCGCCGATTCCGTAGGAAGTATAGCCTGCCAGTGGAACAAATTCCCTAATTTTCATTTTGGCCTCCTATTTTTATCCCCCTTTTTTCCCAGGGGTGGGAGGGGATAACAGTTTGATATTCGGGTCTTTTACTATGTTTTCCTCCTTTGGGGAGAATGATATCCCCCCCTTGGTAAATAATACATGGGGCGGGGGGAATTTATCTCTCCAAAAGAAGGAAATTCAAGATAATGTCGAATACATTATAGTACGGATGAAGTTGTTACTTACTTTTATCGGTCCTAGTTTCCTAGGACATGCCGCTAAAAACATGTTATGATATTAGGGCCAAGGAAATGGCATTGCGCCCAATTGAGAAATTTACTGGCGCCATTAAATTTAAGGTGGTTTAAAAGATGAGCCAATCAGGGGTATGGGCCAGGTTCTCCTTCACTATTTTAACGGGAGTTTTTTTGCTAATGGTGGGGTGTTCCAATCAGGCCCCCTCTACATTTTCGCCAGAAGGTGTACTGGTGGATAATAGTGTCACGGCTGAGGAGGGTATTATTACTACCCTTTATTATATTACCCGCCAAGGTGGGTATATGGTGCCCATTAAGCAGAAATTGTGTGCTTCCGATCGCCCCGTCCGGCTGACCCTGGGCAGGCTCATCGGAGGCCTTGAGGCCGATGATGATCTCATTGCACCGATACCAGCGGAAACCCAGGTGCGGGATCTATATATCCGCGATGGTATTGCCTATGTTGATCTGAGCAGTGAATTTGTCGGCAATCAGGCTGCGGATGACCGCTATGCCCAATGGGCGGTGGAAACCCTGGTGCAGACCATTACTCAATTTGATAATATTGACAAGGTGCAGCTCCTCATCAATGGCAAGGTAAAGGAAAAAATGGCCACAGGCGTCGATATCAGTGAACCCCTAAAACCGAAGGAGTGGTTAAACCCCCTGGATGATGGGACAGATGGCCAGATGGTCCTCCT
This sequence comes from Bacillota bacterium, assembly GCA_012518435.1. Taxonomy (GTDB): domain Bacteria; phylum Bacillota; class DTU030; order DTU030; family DTU030; genus JAAYTH01. The sequence continues at coordinate 4,421 of JAAYSG010000014.1, read as the reverse complement.
CTATTTTGACTATCGGGGTAAATACCTAGTGCCCATCAGCCGAAGTGTTGGCCTGCTGACGGAAAGTCTGAGCCGGACGGCCTTGGAGGAGCTTATCAAGGGCCCCCAGGGGCTGGTGGGCCTTAATTCTGTGGTCCCCGATAATGTCCATCTCTTAAATTATCGGGTGGAGCAGGAAACCGCCTATATTGATTTGGATCTGGGGGAGGTGGGGGAGGATGCGGATAATTGGGATGAATCACGGGCACTGCGCTCTATGCTTTTTACTCTGCAGGAATTTCCCCATATCCACAATGTGCAGCTCTTGGTGCGGGGGAAGATAGTGGGCTACCTAAACGGAAGGCCGGACCTGGGTAATACCCAGGCCTTCCTTGAAGTAAACTTAATGGGCAATTAGCCTTGGGGGAAGGGGAACACTTTACTGGGCCCACGGGAATATAATAGGGGGAAGGATGCCAATAAAAGTGTCTAGGCACTTTTTACCCTTTTTAAGGGCAGGAATACGTGGTAGAGGGGAGAAATAGGACTAAGAAACCCTTTGGGTACTAATTTTTACCCCCGGTAGGGGTGGCATTGGGACAAAATATCCCCCGGTAAAATGGCAGGGGGGGCAATAGGGTATTATACATATATAAAGCAACTTTATAAAACGGGGGTGGGGTTACATTGGCACTGGGTTATTTTCTCATATTTGTGGCCAGGGTTATAGACATGTCCTTTGCGACAATAAGAATATTACTGGTTGTAAGGGGGCAGAGGTTGCAGGCGGCTGCCCTGGGCTTCTTCGAGGTTATTGTCTATATCCTTGCCCTTAATTCGGTTGTACAGCATTTGAATAACCCCTTTAATTTGCTGGCCTATGCCCTGGGCTTTGCCGCTGGGAACTATGTGGGAAGTTATGTGGAGGAAAAATTGGCCATGGGCCATGTTACCTTGCAGGTTATCCCCAAGGGTAACAGTGCCAACCTGGCCGCCCAATTGCGCAGTGCGGGCTATGGGGTTACCGTTATTGATGGTTATGGTAAGGAGGGGCTGAGGCAACTTCTTATCATCCTGGTGGAACGGAAAAAACTATCGACAATTATGCGTTTCATTGATGAACTTGATCATGATTCCTTTGTAACGGTTATGGAAACAAAGTCAATTCAGGGTGGTTTTTTAGGGCTGAAGGCAAAATAAGACCATTTTGGGGGGCTGGCCCAATTAATTATGGGGAGGGGGAAAACTGTGGGATTTCAGATCAAACGCAAAAATGGGATCCCAATCTATATCCAGCTGAAGGAACAGATCCTGGATGAGATAAGGAGTGGGAGAATGAGAGGGGGAGAGCAGCTGCCCACGGAGAGGCAGTTGGCAGAGGAGCTTTCCATTAGCCGCAATACGGTTAGTATGGCTTACAAGGAGTTGGAGACTGAGGGTGTGTTGGTCTCTTATCAGGGGCGGGGGACCTTTGTGGCCACAAGTGATCAGGTCTTTCGCCGGGAGGGCCGGAAGGAACGGGTTTTAAAGGTGGTGGATTTGGCCATCGAGGAATCGGCGGAGCTGGGTTTTCGTATTGATGAGTTTATTGATATTGTTACCGCCCGGGTACAGGAAAAAAAGTCGGCCTTTCAACAGGTTAAGGTGGCTGTAATTGAGTGCAACCGGGAACAGTTAGATTTTTATAGTGAACAGTTGCATTTTGGTTTGGGCATTACAGTTATGCCCATAATTTTGGCAGATCTAATTTCCCACCCGAATAGGATCAACAAATTGCTGGCAGAGGTGGATTTGATAGTAACAACTGTTTACCATGTGGAGGAGGTGTTTGATCTCCTGCGCCAAAGGAAAAAGTTGGTGGCTGTAGCCCTGGAGCCCGAGGTAAATGTCATTGTCCGCATTGCCCGCAGTTATCCCGCCAAGAAAACCCTTTTGGTTTGCCTTACGGATAAATTTGCCCAAAGTATAAGATTATATCTGGAACAGAGTGGGATTGATGCTACTGACCTTAAACATACAATTACCAAGGATAGGGAAGAGCTGCACCGCCTACTAAAGGATGTGGAGATGGTGTTGGTATCCCCCGGCCGCAAAAGGGAGGTGGAAGACTTGGTGGGGCCCAATACCGAGGTGATCGAATTTATTCTTAAACCAGACCAGGGTTCCATAGGAAGGCTCAATTCCGCCATTCTGGAACTAAATTAGGCAGTTCGCGGGGCCTTAAGGACGGGTCTTCATCTGCTTATTGGAATTTATTGTAGCCCATTTACTTGGAAAGCCCAGGGAAAATTAAGGGGGAGAAATATGCCTAGAGTTGCTAGAAGGCCTGATGAACTGCGGCCGGTGAAAATCATCAGGGGTTATATTAAGCATGCTGAGGGTTCGGTATTGATGGAGATGGGCGATACAAAGGTTATCTGTACTGCCAGCCTAGAGGAGAGGGTTCCGCATTTTCTCAAAGGAACTGGAAAGGGATGGGTAACTGCCGAGTATGCCATGCTTCCCCGGGCAACGGCGGTACGCAATATTCGCGATGCTACCCGGGGGCGTATTAGCGGGCGCAGCCATGAAATTCAACGGCTAATTGGCCGTGCCCTCCGGGCCGTAGTTGACCTGGAGGCCTTGGGAGAGAGAACCATCTGGCTTGATTGTGATGTCATCCAGGCCGACGGGGGGACTCGGACCACTGCCGTGACGGGAAGTTTTATTGCCCTTGTCGATGCCCTACATGGTCTCTATCGCCGCCGGGAGGCACTGAAAACCTTTCCCATTCGGGAATATATAGGGGCCATAAGTGTGGGCATTGTTGCTGGCGAGGCCGTATTGGATATGTGTTATGCGGAAGATTCCCGGGCTGATGTGGATATGAATGTGGTGATGACGGGTAAGGGGCATTTTGTTGAAATCCAGGGTACGGCCGAGGCCGCCCCTCTTCAGCCCAAACAACTGCATGAACTCTTGGCACTGGCCACCAAGGGTATTGGAGAGGTGATTGCCTTGCAAAAAAAAACTTTGGGTGATGTGGGTCTCTTAATAGGGAGGAATTCCGGTGGGGATATTTGAGGGACGGAGGCTAGTTGTGGCCACCAGGAATAGGGGGAAAATGCGGGAATTTAGTCGGGGATTGAGGGGCTTGGCCATCAGCTTGTCGTCCCTGCACGATTTTCCCCATCTACCAGCCATCCGGGAAGATGGGGCCAGCTTTTTGGAAAATGCCCGCAAAAAGGCAACCCTTGTGGCGGCCTACACAAAGGTCCCGGTTTTGGCCGATGATTCTGGCCTGGAGGTGGATTATTTGGCCGGTGCCCCTGGGGTTTTTTCTGCCCGCTTTGCCGGTGCCAATGCAACGGATGAGGACAATAACAAGAAACTCTTGCGCCTCTTGGCGGGGGTTCCCCTTGGGAAGCGGGGGGCTCGTTTCCGTTGCGCCCTGGTCTTGGCCCTGCCCGGTGAACCCCCGGTGACGGTGGAATCTACCGTTGAGGGTTACATTGGGACAGAACCGCGGGGGGAGGGCGGTTTTGGTTACGACCCCCTCTTTTTTCTCCCAGAGTTCAACAAAAGCTTTTCCCAATTGGGTCCGGATCTAAAAAATAAGATCAGCCACCGGGGCAAGGCCCTGGCTCAAATGCGGGAGTATTTGCTCCAGTTGGGATGGGCTAACTAGAAATTTTCCGGGAGTTTACTTTTTCCCCGGTCTATGCTATAATAAAAATCGCTCCAATACTGTGTGGGTAAGGGAGTAGATCTTATCTGGGCGGGGCGTGGCGCAGTTTGGTAGCGCACATGGTTTGGGACCATGGGGTCGTAGGTTCAAATCCTATCGCCCCGACCATTTGTGCGGGAATAGCTCAGTGGTAGAGCACCAGCCTTCCAAGCTGGGTGTCGCGGGTTCAAGTCCCGTTTCCCGCTCCATAATCATCAGGTCCTGGTAGCTCAACGGGATAGAGCAACGGCCTTCTAAGCCGTCGGTTGGGGGTTCGAGTCCTCCCCAGGACGCCATTGGATTTACCGCATAATTGTGGTGAATCTTTCCGGCAGCAGGGTGAATGTAGCTCAGCCGGTAGAGCACCAGATTGTGGCTCTGGGAGTCGCGGGTTCGAGTCCCGTCATTCACCCCAACCTTAGGCCACGGCGGGCCGGGACAATGCCTGGCCCGCTGGGCTTTAAAACTAGTAGGCTGGTATATTTCCCTTGGGCCATTAGCTCAGTTGGTAGAGCACCTGACTCTTAATCAGGGAGTCGCAGGTTCGAGTCCTGCATGGCCTACCATACTTTGCGGGAGTGGCGGAACTGGCAGACGCGCAGGACTTAGGATCCTGTGCCGCAAGGCGTGGGGGTTCAAATCCCTTCTCCCGCACCATTTTAAACAAGCTATGCGGAAATAGCTCAGTGGTAGAGCATCGCCTTGCCAAGGCGAGGGTCGCGGGTTCGAATCCCGT
>JAAYSG010000079.1 GCA_012518435.1 Bacillota bacterium | reverse complement strand
AGTAAAAGGCCCAACAGGCCAAAGAGTTCTCCCCCCGCCAAAAGAATAAAAATTACTGTAAGGGGATGCAGGCCCACCCTGTCGCCGATAATGGCCGGGACCAAAATGCCACTTTCCACCTGTTGAATAATTGTATACATTGCAAGAACATATAGGGCATGGCGGGGTGATTTGAGCAAAGCCACAAACAAAGCCGGGACAGCACCTATGACGGGGCCAAAATAGGGGATAAAATTGGTGATGCCCGCCACAAGACCCAACAAGAGGGCAAAATCAATTTGGAGCAAATACAGACCCGTGGCACAAAGGACCCCCACCAAGATACTGACAAGCACATGGCCCAGGATGAATCCCCCCACGGTTTCATCAATGGCCTGCAACAGGGCCAAGGCATCCCCCCGGTAACGATGGGGGATGCCATTGACCAGGGTCTTCTTTAGGGCGGTGAGATCCTTTAAAATGTAAAATGCTATCACCGGTGAGAGGATCAACCCAGCCAAATAAGTAATAGAGCCTATGCAACCATCAACAATGCGCCCCGTGGCATCCAGGAGCCCCTCCTCACCCCGACCAAGGGCATCATCCAGCGCCTGCCTAAGGCTTTGGGGAATTCCCACCTGAGAGTATTCCTCCTGAAGAACATTGATGGCTTCCTGTACCTGGCTAGTATAATGGGGTAAGTTCTCCGAAAAGGTGTCCAGCTCATCAATAACAAGGGGAACCACCTCAGTGCTAGAAATAAAAAGAAGGCCAGCCAGGGCAAAATAGAGGGCTATAAGGGCCCCCATGCGGCTAAAACCATGTTTTTCCAAGAAGGTAAGGAGAGGATTAAAAACGTAAGACAAAATAATGGCAAAGATAAAGGGGGCAAGAATCCCCCGAATTTTGTACACGGAAAAGCTGAGTAAAGACAATGCCAATAGATAGGAAAAATAACGTAAAATACGGCGATACATACACCCAGCCACTCTCCCCCTGGGGTGTGTGCCTACTCCTTCACCCTTTTCTGCCACATTTCCCCAATATTCTCCTGTACACCCCGAAATGCCCTTTTGGCCGCAGAACTAATCCCCTGCTCCCCCTTTCCTCCCATTTCCCTAAGCATCAAGGGGGCGCTCATCAATCCCAAGGCCATTCCCGTTATGCCGCCAATTAATACGCCCTGCCAAAAACCCCGCATCCATTTTCCCCCCTTTCTTCCCCTATTAGCCCACCCCATTAAGGGCAATTAATGTCCCATCGGCATTTACCTCATATACCATCATCCCCTTGGGGTGGAGGGCAAATTCCACACAGCAATCGTGGCAATAATAGTTTTTAGCACCCACCTTTCCAACTTCACGACTTCCACAGACAGGGCAGGTCACGATCCTACTCCTTCCTAAAATATGATGGGGAACCAACCCCCGAATATGGTCCGTGCAGCGCTTTTCCCCTTTAGGTAATTTAATGTGTATCCCATTGTTGCCTGATGTGCTCAATATTTCCTTTTACCATTGAGATGGTTCCCTTACTTAGTATTACCCCTCCGGCGGATATTTACCCCGGAGAAAGGCCTATTTTCCCCTCCAGGTTGACCCAAGGGTGAGCCATTGGCAAACCCTCTGGGTAATTGGACACCATATTGCCCTTATTTTAGCAGGGGGAAGTAATTGTACTGCAGCAGGAAAGTGGGACCCCCAAGGCGAAGAATAAGGGAATCCCTTATTAAAATGCTTCGTAAGGAGGCTGAAGTATGAATTTACTAGAGGTTAGGGCCAAAGCCAAGGAAAAACTCCGGCCTTATTGCCGCCTGTGCCCAATATGTGATGGACGGGTCTGTGCCGGAGAGGTGCCCGGAATGGGGGGCACCGGGACAGGTTCCTCCTTCATCAACAATGTTCAGGCCCTGGGGGCGTGGAAACTAAACCTACGTACCCTCCACAATGTATCTGATCCCAGCACCGCCACGACACTTCTGGGGCATAAAATAAACACCCCCATATTGGCCGCCCCCATGGCCGGGACAAAACTAAACCTAAATGGCCTAATTTCCGATTATGAATTGACAAAGGCCATAATTAGCGGCAGTCGCCTGGCCGGTACCTATGGCATGGCCGGCCTTGTGGATGGAGCTGCCCTGCAGGCCCTGGAGGAGGAAAAAGGGGAAGGTTTTTTTATTTATAAGCCTCTGGAGCAAGATAGAATAATCAAGTGGGGCAAAAGGGCCCAGGAAATAGGGGCCGTGGGCTTTGGCATCGATGTGGACGGCGCCGGCCTTATCAACATGCGGCTGCTGGGAATAAATGTAGAACCCAAAACTCCGGAAAAAATACGCCAATTGGCCCAAACACTGGAGCTGCCCTTTGTTGTAAAGGGAATCATGACCCCCGATGAGGCCCAATTGGCGGCAGAGGCCGGAGTTAAGGCCATCATCGTCTCCAATCACGGGGGAAGGGTTTTAGATCATACCCCCGGCACAGCTGCGGTCCTTCCCAGTATAGCAGAACGTGTCAAAGGCAAGGTAACCATAATGGTGGATGGAGGAGTCCGCAGTGGTGCCGATGTTCTAAAGATGTTGGCCCTGGGGGCTGACCATGTGCTGGTAGGTAGGCCCCTCCTCCAGGCCGCCGTGGGTGGGGGAGCCACAGGAGTGAAGTTGGCCCTGGAAAAGTTGACCACCGAGCTCAAAATAGCCATGATTCTAACAGGAACCTCAACGGTAAAAGAAGTTTCACCGCGGATCCTCTCAGGGAGCAACTCTACCTGGTCTCCTTAATAATACCTCCCCCAAGCAAGAGATCCCCCTGGTAAAAAACCACCGCTTGACCCGGAGTCGGGGCCCGAACAGGTTCAGCAAAGGAAATTAAGGCCCGCCCTTGGGGCAGGGGACTAACCCGGGCCCCGGTTTCCGGGGAATTATATCTAGTCATGGCAGTTACCTCCAGGGGGCCCGCCAAGGAGGGTATAGCAATAAAATTAAGATTTTCCGCCACCAGTTCCCGCCGCCACAATTTATCCCTGCCCCCAACCACAACGGCATTTCGCTCCACATCTATATCAACCACATATAAGGCCTCCGCCGCTACCAACCCCAGCCCCCGACGCTGGCCAATGGTGTAATAGGGCAGTCCAGAATGGGTCCCCAGGATATTCCCCTCCACATCCAAAAAAGGGCCCGGCTGGATTTTAGCGGGAATCTCCCGCCGGAGAAAGCCGCGATAATCATTATCGGGGATGAAGCAAATTTCCTGGCTGTCGGGTTTAGCAGCCACCCCCAGCCCCCACCTGTGGGCAATGGCCCGAGTTTCATCCTTGCTCAATTCCCCCAGGGGAAATAGGGCATGGGACAATTGCCTTTGATTCAAACCATACAGGGCATAACTCTGATCCTTTTGAGGATCCAAGCCCTTGCGAAGCAAATAGCGCCCCCGGGACGGCGAATAAGAAACTTGGGCATAATGGCCCGTCGCCAAGTAATTAGCCCCCAGGGCCAGGGCCCTATCCAGCAGGGCGGAAAACTTAATATAATGATTGCAGGCAATGCAAGGATTTGGGGTCCGACCCCGGGCATATTCATCCTTAAAGTAATCTATAACCTTCTTGCGAAAAACCTCCCGCAGATTGGTAACATAATAGGGAATACCCAATTTAGCCGCCACTTGTCGGGCATCATCCACAGCAGAAAGGGAACAGCAGGTTCGCCCATCCCCATCTTGACCAGACCCTTCACCCGAGGGCCAGATCTGCATGGTCATCCCGATAACCTCATATCCCTGTTCCAACAAAAGGGCAGCGGTAACGGAGCTGTCCACTCCCCCACTCATCGCCACCACAACAACCTTCTTTTTGGTCATATTTCACACACCCAGGCGGGATTTTTCTTGGTAATCCTTTATTGCAGCATGGAGGGCATCAGCCGCCAAGTTTGAACAGTGCATCTTGATAGGCGGCAACCCATCCAGGGCATCGGCTACGGAACGATTCGTTAATGCCAAAGCCTCCTTGATAGTCTTCCCCACAGCCATTTCCGTAATCATGCTACTGGTGGCAATGGCCGCGGCACAACCAAAGGTTTTAAACTTCACATCCACTAGGCGGTCATCCTCAACCTTGATGGTTATTCTCATAATATCGCCACAACGGGGGTTCCCCACTTCTCCCACCCCGTCGGGGTTTTCAATCTCACCGATATTCTTTGGATTCATAAAAAATTCCATTACCTTTTCATTGTACATATTTTACCCTCCCCTCCCAGCGGAAGAACAGTAAATTTTGCCAAATTAAGCACCGGAAACCTTTGCCCTTTGCTTATACAGTGGCGACATATCCCGCAGCCTCTGCACTATGGGAGGCAGAACTTGCAAGACCCGTTCTATATCCTCCTCCGTGTTTTCTTCTCCCAAGGTTAATCGCAAGGAACCGTGGGCCAGCTCGTGGGGGAGCCCCATGGCCAATAGAACATGGGACGGTTCTAGGGAGCCGGAAGTACAGGCAGAACCACTGGAACCCGCAATTCCCTCCAAATCAAGGCTTATGAGAAGGGATTCCCCCTCAATAAATTCAAAGATAAAATGGGCATTCCCCGGCAACCTTTTTTCCGGATGGCCATTGAGCCGCACATGATCGATCTTTGCCAAAACCCCGGCAATAAGCAAATCCCGCAAATGCCGAAGCCGCTCCACCCTTTCCTCCATTTTCCCTTGGCATAATCTAATTGCCTCCCCAAGGCCAACAATGCCTGCTACATTTTCCGTCCCCGGCCGCCGGCCCCTTTCCTGGCCACCGCCCTTTAGCAAGTTGGCAACCTTTACTCCCCTGCGGATATAAAGGACCCCAACCCCCTTGGGACCATACAATTTGTGGGCCGAAAGGGAAAGAAGATCCACCCCATCCCGGTCAACATCCAAGGGCAAATAACCAGCGGCCTGAACAGCATCTGTATGGAAGATAATGTTATGGTCCCGGGCCACTTGGCCCAGCTCCTTGATGGGTTGAATTGTACCCACTTCATTATTGGCATACATAATACTAATAAGGATAGTGTCGTCCCTAATGGCTGCCTTAAGATCGGCAACTTGGACTTGCCCATACCCATCAACGGGAAGATAAGTAACAGAAAAGCCCTCCTTTTCCAGGGCGGCGGCGGTGTCTAAAACCGCATGGTGTTCAATGCTTGTGGTAATAATATGTTTCCCCCGCCCCCGGTTTGCTTGGGCCACCCCCCACAGGGCCATATTGTCAGATTCAGTACCCCCACTGGTAAATATAATTTCTTGGGGACTCGCACCGATAAATTGGGCAACCCTTTTCCGGGCATCCTCCACTGCATTCTTGGCTTCCCGGGCAAGGCTGTACACACTGGAAGGGTTTCCATACTGTTCTTGCAAATAGGGCAGCATTGCTTCCAAAACCCGGGGATGCATGGGTGTTGTGGCCGCATGATCCAAATATATGCTCTTCATTCCTTCCACTCCTTGTTAAAATTCTAATTGGGTTTGCCCTTCCTCAGCAAACAATTCATCTGCCTCCGTTAGCATATCAGCAAGGGTTATCCCATCCAATACATCGGTTATGCTATCCCGCACCCTTTTCCAAATGAGCTGGGTAACACATTGCCCGGCCCGGTCACAAAGATCCAGGGTCTCATTATCCAGAACACAATCGGCCGGGGCAATGGGCCCTTCCAGAACCCGAATAATATCGCCGACGGTAATTTGCCCCGGTGATTTACCCAGGAGGTATCCCCCCTGGGAACCACGCACACTTTTAACCAAGCCCGATTTCCGCAATTCACCCACCAACTGTTCCAGATAGGCCTCCGATAATCCCTGATCTTGGGCTATCTGGTTCAACGGCAGGGGACCTTGGCCAAAATGTTGGGCCAAAACAAACATGGCTTTAACTCCATACCGTCCCCTGGTCGAAAAACGCACGCCATTACACCCCTTTCATATCCCACTATTCAAGTTGGTATTCCTGGTTAAAGGTTACCATACCCTACTATTCCTGTCAACTATCTTGGCCTATTTTTTTCGCAATATACTCCCTTTGTTAAAGGGATTTATCTTGGCAATAGAGAATTAATTTAGGCAATGGGTCTAAGCACCTTGCACCCTTGCCCCGGCTGGACTTGTCCAAAGGAATATATAATTTGTTAGAGGGGAGGAAACAATAAATGGATGAGTATTTGCAAAAATTCTGTGAGGCCTTTGACACTCTCATTCCCTATGTGGAAGAATTACTAGATGAAAGCCACATATTTGTTATTGGTGATGGAGAGGTTTTTTGCAGATTAAATGCCAGGGAATTTCCCACTCCCGCTAAACCCGGCAGCAAGATTCCCAAAGCTGACTCTAATTACCGTTCCTTCAGGTCCGAAGAAACCATCAGGGAAATTATGCCCAAGGAGGTTTTCGGCTGGGATTTTAAATCAACCGCCATGCCCATAAGGGATGATAACAATAAGGTAGTGGGGACAATAGCCCTGGCCAGAAACCTTAAAAGGCAGATACAGATCCTTGACATAACAAATAATCTTGGGCAGGCCTTAACTAAAATAGCAACATCTCTAGAGGGTATCTCCGCCGGCATTCAGCAGGTGGTTGCTGAGAGCAGTCATATCCTGGAGCATGTTTCACAGGTTAAAGAGGAAAACAAAAAAGCCGACGAGATCACACAATTTATCAAGGATATCGCCGATGAAACAAACTTGCTGGGCTTAAATGCCGCCATTGAGGTTGCCCGGGTGGGGGAAATCGGAAGAGGTTTTGGTGTTGTGGCCGATGAAATCCGCAAACTTGCCCTTTCAAGCAACGAATCCATCAAGGGTATAGAAGATTTCCTAAAAAGAGTAGATGCCAATATTTCAGGGATCAAGGATAAGATGGAGGGTACCAATACATTATTCCAGCAGCAGGCCTCAGCCATTGAAGAAATTACAGCAATTGTCCAGGAACTAAATGTAACAGCGGAGGATTTAAGTGACCTGGCAAAGCAATTTTGATACAAAAGGACAAGGGTATAAGGCAGAAGGGGCCCGGCCGTCCCAATACATGGTGACACCCGGGCCCACTATTTCCCTCCGGAACCTGCCAACCCCTTCCGCCTCCACTAACCCCCAGGCCCCCGTATTTCCCCACAGTAATTTTTCCCCATCATTTCCCGCACCTTCCCCAAATCCCGTGTATGACCCAATACCCACATAAACTTTGTAATGACAGCCTCAGTAACCATATCAAAGGTAGGGATAAGCCCGGTCTCCAGGGCCTTTACCCCCACATCATAGACACTGAGATCGACACCATCGTATAAACATTGTGTTGTTGCCACCACTGGTATTTGTTCAGCCAACAATTTCCCTATTCCCGGGAGGAGATTCCTTCCCAAATGGGGTATGCCCCCCAAGCCAAAGGCCTCCAGGACCACACCCCTATAGCCCATTTGCAGCAGAGAGGTGAAAATCTCGGCCCTAACTCCCGGAGTAAGTTTCAGGACAAAAACATTGGGCTCCAATCTATCATCTAAAGCTAATT
>JAAYSG010000078.1 GCA_012518435.1 Bacillota bacterium | reverse complement strand
GTTGTTAGCAAAATGATTCAAGGTCTATAGTTCGACACGGGTGGGGAAAATCCTGCCTAGGATTCCACTAATTACTTTCCTTTTTGCCAGCCTTTTCTATGGCTTCCCTTTCCTCATGGGTAAGAAGGTAAGGGGAAGTCCCCCTGAGGATGGGTTTACCATAGATTCGGGATTCATGCCGGCCGTAGAGACTGCTCAAGACTACCCCGTCACCCTTGGCGTCCAAAAGAGCCAGGGCGAAGCTCAAATCCCCCGCGGCATCCGGGAAGGCATTGTAGCGCACTATCCCCATCTTCTGGAGGCAGCCTTCCAATTCCCCTTCCAGATCCTCCAGCTTGCCCTTCAATTTTTCCACCTTGCTTAGGGCCAATTGGGTATCGGTAAGGTATTTCAGCAGGATTTCTTCTGTGTTTTTTTCCCCATTCTGGCCCCCCAGCAAGCTTTTATAGCGTTTCTTTAGGCGGGCCAGCTGGTAAAACTGAATGAGTTGGAGCAGCAACAAGAGGGGCAAGATGAGCAAGACAAGGGCCAAGACGGTTCCCCTTTCCCCTGCAAGGGATAATACTAGATGGGCAATGGGCTGCATGGTTTTCTTCCTCCCTTTCCGCCGCGACCATGGGTAAAGGTGGTTGTGGCCAACCCCTCAGGTGTCTACCCCACCCAGGAGGCTGCACAACCTTTCCAAATCATCGTCGGTGTAGTATTCAATTTCAATCCTTCCCCTTTTTTTGCCGGGGTGGATCCGTACCTTGGTGCCCAGGTTTTCCTGGAGGATGCCTTCCAGCTCCCTTATATAGGGATCCTTTTCCCGCGGCCGCCTCTTTCCTGTAGCCCTGGAACCGGCATTGAGGCGCCGCACCAGGGCCTCGGTTTCCCGCACCGATAGGTCCTCCTCAATAATTGTGCGACAGGCCGCCATTTGTTTTTCTTCATCCTCCACGGCCAAAAGGGCCCGGGCATGGCCCATGGAAATTGTTTCACGTGAAACATTGGCTCGGATCTCCTCCGGAAGGCGGAGGAGGCGCAGGGTGTTGGCAATGTGGGAGCGGCTCTTGCCGATGCGGCGGGATAATTCCTCTTGGGTGGAACCGAATTCTTCCAGGAGGGTGGCATAGGCTGCAGCCTCCTCCAAGGGGTTTAAGTTTTCCCGCTGCAAGTTTTCTATCAGGGCAATTTCCATTACCTCGCCATCACTGAGTTCCCGCACAATGGCGGGAATGGTTGGCAAGTTTATCGCCTTGCTGGCCCGCCAGCGCCTTTCCCCGGCCACCAGCTCATAACCGCCAATGACACTGCGGACCACGATGGGTTGCAAAACCCCGTGGACAGCAATGGAATCAGCCAGCTCGGCTATCTTTTCCGGATCAAACTCCCGGCGGGGTTGGAGGTGGTTGGGCCGGATATCACTGACATTGATCTCCAGCACATTGTCATCCTGATCTGGAGTCAGGACCTCCTCGGGAAAAAGGGCCTGCAGCCCCTTGCCCAGGCCCCGCTTAGAACTCCTCTTCTTGGTCATCTGCCATCACCTCCTCTGCCAGATCTTGATACACTTCGGCTCCCCTACACTTGGGATCATAGAGGATAACGGGTTTTCCGTGGCTGGGGGCCTCGCTCAAACGCACATTGCGGGGGATGATGGTGCAGTAGACCTTGTCGCGGAAGAACCCCTTCACTTCTTCCACCACTTGAATGGCCAGGTTGGTACGGGCATCAAACATGGTCAGGAGGACACCCTCCAGCTTTAAATCGGGGTTAAGGTGTTTTTGCACCAGGCGAATGGAATTCATTAATTGGCTTAACCCCTCCAGGGCATAGTACTCGCACTGGATGGGAACCAAGACTGAATCTGCTGCGGTGAGGGCATTGATGGTCAGAAGGCCCAGGGAGGGGGGGGAATCGATGAGAACAAAGTCATACTTGTCCCTCACCCCGGCCAGGGCGCGTTTTAACTTCATTTCCCGGGAAATGGCCGGCACCAGTTCTATTTCTGCACCGGCCAGCCTAATGGCTGAGGGCACAATAAATAGGTCCTCAATTTCTGTGGGCAAAATAGTCTTCTCCAGTTCCAGATCTTCAATTAATACATCATAAATGCACTGTTCTAAGCTCTCCTTGTCAACCCCAAGACCACTGGTGGCATTACCCTGGGGATCAATATCAATAATGAGGACCCTCTGCCCCAATAGGGCCAGGCAGGCTCCTAAATTAACAGTTGTCGTGGTTTTCCCCACTCCACCCTTCTGGTTGACGACGGCCATTACCTTTCCCATCAAATCACCTCACCCTAGAGACCATTATAAATATAGATTCAACATAATATTGCCAGTTCCTTCCCTGTCGAATTAAAGAAGATATTGCATCTTTTTCCCTCCTTAGCCCCGGACAATGGGCCGGAAGAAAATGACACCCATAATTCCCGTCCATTTGGTCCTAAGAAGGAGATTTTGGGGTCCCCCATCCAGTAACATGAATTTTCTGGATTGTAACAAATGACTACCTTTGTCCCCGGTGATCTGGTATAATTTATTGTGTGTGTGGCTAATACACAAGGAATCATAAAAGGAGCGATGGCAATGAACTGCTCTTGTACCAATGGGGGCGAAGGAGAAAGAAGGACAGCCGCCCAGGAAAATATCGCCAAAATCATCGGTAAATTTCAGGGGCGCCAGGGGACTCTTATTCCGATTTTGCAGGAAGTACAAGAATACCTTGGCTACTTGCCCCGCTGGGCCCTAAACTTTATTGCCCAGCAGACGGGCATTCGTCCAGCAAAGGTTTATGGAGTGGTAACCTTTTACACCCAATTTAATCTGGAGCCCAAGGGCCGTTACCTCATTATGATCTGCCAGGGTACTGCCTGCCATGTCAATGGCTCGGCCCGTATTCTGGAGGCCCTGGAGGATGAGTTGGGCATTGCAGAGGGTGAAACAACAGCCGACGGTAACTTTACCTTGGAAACCGTTGCCTGCCTCGGCTGCTGTAGCCTGGCCCCGGTTATAACAATTAACGGCAACACCTATGGCAAGCTGACGCCGGCCAAGGCGCGAAAAATTATTTCCCAATACCGCAGTAGAATAAGGGAAAGTAAAGCGGAATGTATTTAAACCGGAGGTGAGTGCAGTGGCCAAGGAGGTCACAAAGGAATATACAATTCGGGTGGGCCTTGGTACCTGTGGTATCGCGGCGGGGGGCACCGCAGTTTATGAGGCCCTGGCCCAGGAAATAGAAAAGAATAATTTAAGCATCCCCCTGGAAAAAACAGGCTGTATCGGTATGTGTTATGAGGAGGTCTTGGTAGATGTTATTTCCCCCCAGGGGGAGACCTGGACCTACGGCAAGGTAACAGCAAAAATGGTGCCCCAGATCATTGACAAACACATTATGGGTGGACAAGCCATTGACCATTGGCTGGTACGAAGCCCGGGCAAGGAACCGGAATTTTTGCGCAAACAGGAGAGGGTTGCCCTCTACAATTGTGGCCGCATAGACCCGGAATCCTTGGCGGGATACCGGGCCCAGGAGGGTTATGAGGCTTTAAAAAAGGCTGTCACATCCATGACTCCCGAAGAAGTAATAGAGGAGGTCTTCCAATCGGGCTTGCGGGGGCGGGGTGGCGCCGGCTTCCCCACGGGATTCAAGTGGCGGGCCACCCGGGAGGCCAAGGGAGAACCCAAGTATGTGGTTTGCAATGCCGATGAGGGGGATCCCGGGGCCTTTATGGACCGCAGTGTCTTGGAAGGGGACCCCCACGCCCTTTTGGAGGGTATGCTCATAGCTGGCTATGCCATAGGCGCCAAGGAAGGTTATATTTACATTCGGGCAGAGTACCCCCTGGCCATTGAACGCCTGAAAAAGGCCATTGAACAGGCCCAAGATGCCGGCTTGCTGGGGGAAAATATCCTGGGAACATCCTTTAGCTTTCATATTCATATAGCCCAGGGGGCCGGGGCCTTTGTCTGTGGTGAGGAGACAGCCCTTCTCAATTCCCTGGAGGGGGACCGGGGCATGCCCCGCCTGAAGCCACCCTTCCCGGCCCAGTCCGGGCTTTGGCAGCATCCCACCAACATCAATAATGTGGAAACCTTTGCCAACATTCCCTGGATCATTCGCCGGGGTGCCGCAGCCTTTGCCTCCTATGGCCAGGGCAAGAGCAAAGGAACCAAGGTCTTTGCCCTGGCGGGCAAGGTTGTGCGGGGCGGTTTGGTAGAAGTGCCCATGGGTGTTACCCTGCGGGAAATTATCTACGATATAGGCGGCGGTATCAAGGATGGCAAGGCCTTTAAGGCCATTCAAATGGGAGGGCCCTCGGGGGGCTGTATCCCGGCCCAACTCCTGGATACCCCCGTCACCTATGAGGATATAACCAAAACCGGAGCCATCGTCGGTTCCGGGGGAATGATTGTCGTGGATGAAAGCACCTGTATGGTGGACTTGGCACGCTTTTTCCTGGATTTTGTCCAGAAGGAATCCTGTGGCAAGTGTATTAACTGCCGCCTTGGTACCAAGCGGATGTTGGAAATATTAACCCGCATCACCACCGGGGAGGGCCAGGAGGGAGACTTGGAACTACTGGAAGATCTGGCCCTGCGGGTTAAGGAAGGTTCCCTCTGCGGCCTGGGACAGACGGCACCCAACCCGGTGCTGACAACCCTTCGCTATTTCCAAGATGAATACGAAGCCCATATTAGGGAGAAAAGGTGCCCTGCCAAGAGCTGCAAGGCCCTTATCCAATATACAATCGATCCCGACACCTGTATCGGCTGCGGAATATGCAAACGTAACTGTCCCGTGGAGGCAATTTCGGGAGAGGCAAAACAGCCCCACACCATAGATCAGGAGCTGTGCAGTAGGTGCAATACCTGTTATGAGGTTTGCCCCGTGCAGGCTATCTCCATTGAATAATACAGCTGGACGGGAAAAAACCTTTGTTCAATATTAGAGGAGGTAATAACCCATGCCGATTATACGGGCCAATATAAACGGACAGGAAGTAACCGCCCGACCAGGACAAACCATTTTGGCAGTTGCCCAGGAAAATGGGATTGAAATCCCCACCCTCTGCCATGCCCCCTATTTGGAACCCTTTGGTTCCTGTGGTATGTGTGTGGTGGAGGTAAAGGGTGTTCCCAAGCTCCTTAGGGCCTGTGCCACGGAAATTCAAGAGGGCAATATCATCACCACGGAAAGCGAAAAACTAAGCCGGGCCCGCAAGGTGGCCCTGGAACTACTCCTATCGGACCACCTGGGGGACTGCCGCAGTCCCTGCTACCAGGCCTGCCCCATCCACTGTGATGCCCAGGGCTACATTGCCCTCATCGCCAATGGCCGTTACCGGGAGGCCCTAAAATTAATTAAGGAAACCCTCCCCTTGCCGGCCGCGGTGGGTCGGGTCTGCCCCCACCCCTGCGAAGATGTCTGCCGCCGCAGCCTGGTGGATGAACCCGTATCCATCTGTGCTTTAAAACGCCTGGCGGCTGATCTGGACCTAAATTCCCCCGAACCTTATCTGCCCCCCGTGGGGCCGGCCAGTGGCAAGAAGGTGGCCATCGTGGGGGCCGGGCCGGCTGGCCTGACAGCAGCCTACTTCCTGGCCCAAGGGGGACATGAAGTAACCATATATGAAAAATTACCAACCCCCGGGGGCATGCTCCGCTATGGCATCCCCGAGTATAGGCTGCCCAATGACTTGTTAGACCGGGAAATTGCCACCATAACCGCCCTGGGGGTAACCATAAAAACCGGTGTCACCCTGGGTGTGGACATAACCCTTGAACACCTCCGGGCAGAGTACGATGCGGTGTTTCTGGCCCTGGGGGCGCAAAATAGCCATAAACTCCGGGTTGAAGGCGAGGACCTCAAGGGGGTTTATGCCGGTACCGACTTCCTCCGCCGGGTCTCCCTGCGGGAAGAGGTTGGCATAGGCCGGCGGGTGGCCGTCGTCGGCGGTGGGAACACGGCCATGGATGCCGCCCGCACCGCCCTGCGCCTGGGTGCCGGGGAGGTCACGGTCCTGTACCGCCGTTCTCGGGAGGAAATGCCGGCCCTGGATGTGGAAATAGAAGAGGCGGAAGAAGAAGGGGTGGTCATCGATTATCTAACGGCACCCATCCAAATCTTGGGGGCCAACGGAAAGGTGGCAGCCTTAAAATGCCAGAGGATGCGCCTGGGCAAACCAGATGCCTCGGGCCGCCGCCGCCCGGAACCCATTGCCGGTTCGGAATACACCAGGGAAGTTGATACCATCATCGCCGCCATCGGGCAGGTTCCCGACCTTACCGGTCTGGAGGATGACCTCTCCCGGGGTCGGGGCAATACCATCAGCGTCGAGGGCCGTAGCTATCGGACCAATATCCCCGGGGTATTTGCCGGGGGAGATGTGGTTACCGGGCCCAAGATCGCCGTCGATGCGGCAGCAGCCGGCAAGGAGGCCGCCTATGTCATTAATGAATTCCTCCAGGGTCGCACCACATCTTACCCAGGGGAATTTATCCTGGAGCGGGAGGATGTCCCTGCCTCTGAATATGCCCATCTAAAGAAACAGCCCCGGGCCCAGCAGCAGAGCCTGCCCCCGGCGGAACGGGTCCACCATTTCCGGGAGATGACGGCGGGGTTAACCCCCCAAGTTGCCCGCCAAGAAGCGGAGCGCTGCCTGGAATGTGGCTGTATAGATGTTTTTCAGTGTCAGCTGCGCCAGTACTCGGCCCTTTATGGGGCTGAACCCCAGCGTTACGCCGGGGAAATCAGCACCGCTGAGAAGGACATTCATCCCTTTATCACCAGGGATCCACAAAAGTGTATCCTGTGTGGCCAATGTGTGCGCACCTGTGAGGAAGTGCGAGGAGTAGGGGTACTGGGATTTGTCGATCGGGGCTTTGATGTGGTCATCAAACCAGCCTTTGGTCTACCCCTTTTGGAAACAGAGTGCGAATCCTGTGGCCAGTGTATTGATAGTTGTCCCACCGGGGCTCTAGCCCCCACATCTCAACTGGTTAAGCCCGGCCCCTGGGAGTTGGACACCACCGCCACCACCTGCCCCCATTGCAGTGTCGGCTGCACCCTGGAACTTAAAACCAGGGGCCAACTTCTAGCAGATGTGACACCCCAGGAGGATAGCCCGGTAGATGGTGGAAATATCTGCCGCCGGGGCCGTTTTGCTCCCGGTCTTTTAAACAAGCTGGAGAGGTTAACCCAACCCCTAATCCGCGTGGATGGCCACTTGCAGGCGGTTACCTATGAGGAAGTCTATACCCACCTGGCCCAACATCTGGTCGCCCTCAAGGCGGCAACACCCCCTGCCGCTCGGGCCGTCTTTGCCTCCCCCCGCCTGACCAATGAGGAGCTGTACCTCATACAAAAATGGGGGCGGGAGGTATTGGCCACTAATAACCTTAACAGCTTCACCGTCGCCGGGGTGGACCCCCTTTTTAGCGCCCTGGGCCAGGCTGCTGCCACAAATTCCTTGGCGGAAATAGCCACCAGTGAACTTATAATCCTGGCCGGTGCAGATCAGATTCAATACAGCCACGCCATAGCCGGCCTCAAGATCAAGGAGGCCGTGGCCAGGGGTGGGAAGTTAATCGCCATTGGAGAAAAGGAAAGTGGCCTAACCGAACTAAGCAAGAAAGAATTTGTCTTAGCTGAAGGATCCTCAACCCTTTTCCTGGAAGGGTTACTAGCCCTGATCTTGGAAGAAGGACTTTATGATGCAAACTTCATCACAGCTTGGACAAAGGGCTGGGAAGAACTGCAGGATAAGCTAAAGGAATTTAACTGGACCACCTTCCAAGCCCAAACCTGCTTTAGCAGAGATGAGATGCTGGAACTGGCCTCCTTATGGACTGAAGCCAAGTCAGCACTAATCCTCTACGATGAAGAAAATCTAAGCAGTGAAGCCATTGCCCTTTTGCTGGACCTGGCTCTCATGACAGGCAAGATGGGGACACCGCGGCAGGGAATCATTCCTTTGAGGCCCAAAAACAACAGCCAGGGTCTTTTGGACATGGGAGTATCCCCCACCCACCTGCCTGGCTATCGTCCCCTGGATGACCCGGGCCTGGCTAGCCCACAAGTATGGCAGGCACTGGAGGGAGGTAAGGTGCAGGGCCTCTTCCTCTTCGGCGAAGACCCTGTCGGCTCTAGTAAAGATCCGGATAAAACAGCGGACATCCTAGCTAAGGCAGGGCTCTTAGTGGTCCAAGATATCACCCTAACCGCAACGGCCCGCCTGGCAGACATTGTTTTGCCAGCCGCCAGCTTTGCCGAGGGTGAAGGAACTTACACAAGTACAGAGCGGCGCATCCAACCCTTAAGGCCCGCCTTGTCCCCCGTGACGGGCCGCCAAAACTGGCAGATGCTCCAAGAACTGGCCCGGGCCAGTGGCCATACTTGGAATTACCGGCGGCTGGAGGATCTCTGGCAGGAAATGGTCAGCACCATACCCATCTGGCGGGATATTGAAGTGACCCAATTGCGGGAGGAAGCCCAGCAATGGGGCGGCCCCCTGCTATACCAAGAATCCTTCGCCCACCCCCATGGCAAGGCCCGTTTCTTATTGCCGGCCAGTGCTCCCTTCTTGGGGGAAGCCTTTCCCCATAAGGCCGATATTACAGAAAAGATATTGGCTGATAAACTGCTAAAAGAGGGCTTTAAGAAATAGCAGAGAAATAAAGAGGGTGAAGGTAAAATGGGCGGGAGTAAAATCCCGCCCATAATCAAAACCGACAATGGCAGCCCAAGGCAAAAATCCAAGGGCTATAATAACTATTGTTTTGCCAATTCTTTTCCCCACAACATCTCCTTCCTAGAAAGAGCAACCCAAAGGAAACGGTGGAAGCCATTCGGCACAGTCGAGACCCACCCTTACAGGTTGCCCTTTGGTCCCGTTATTCAAAGGGACATTTGCTGGGGGGGAGGAGGGCTTTGCCCTTACTGTTCTGATGGCTTTTTGGGGATTATCACCGTAATTTCATAATGATCATCCTTTTCCTCCCGTTCAAACTGGGCGGCAAAACCGACCCGTTGTAATTCCTCCACTGCCTGCTGGATACTATTGAAAAAAATGCGCATATCCTTGTAAATGCGCAGGAACCTCTGCCTCCGGGTTTTTTTCTGTCCGTTACCCGCCAGTATTTTTTTGATAAGGGCTTCAGTTTCTTGCACGGTTAAACCCTTTTCTACAATCTTCTTCAAGACACTGAGCTGTTCATCCTCCCCTTTTACTTTTAAAAGGGCCCGGGCATGTCGTTCTGTGATTATTTCCCGGGAAATATAGGACCTTACCCGGGGGGAGAGCTTTAGGAGCCGGATCTTGTTGGCGATGGTTGACTGACTCTTGCCAATTTTCTGGGCCAGTTCCTCCTGGGTAAAGCCGAACTCCGCCAATAAATTATAATAGCCCTGGGCCTCTTCCAAAAAGCTCAGATTTTCCCGCTGCAGGTTTTCCACCAGGGAAAGAAGGGCCAGATCTTGATCCGTAAGTTCCTTAACAAGCACTGGTATAGTTTTTAAGCCTATCATTTTACAGGCCCTGAGCCGTCGTTCTCCGGCCACCAGTTCCCAACCCTGGGGGGCCGGTCGGGCAACCACGGGCTGCAGCACGCCGTATTGGCGGATGGACTTGGCCAACTCCGCCATTTCTTCTTCCGTAAACTGCTGCCGGGGTTGATAGGGATTAGGTGATATTTCTTCCACGGGTACTTCCCGTACCATATCCTCGCCAACCTCAGTCGTCAATCCCAATATTTTCGCCAGCTGCTCCTTCACTCTGCTTCACCTGCCTCTAGCTTACAGCCGCTGCCTATTATCCTTCGCTAAATGTTAAATAATCCCTCCCACCCAGGTCACAATATATTTTCCCCCCCCACCTATGCCCCCGAAGGGGCAAAATAATACCCCGCCGGGGCGGGATAAGGAAACTGGCGGGGCTTGGGCCCGAAATCTTGCGCAGGGGGCAAGGGGGATGGGGAAATAATACCTGCCCGCTAGCCCATCTTTTTTAGGTACACCATGAGTACAGAAATATCCGCCGGGGTCACCCCGGAAATACGGGATGCCTGCCCCAAGGACCGGGGCCGCAGGCGCTGCATTTTATCCCTTCCTTCCTGGGAAAGGCCGGGGATCCCTTCGTAATCCAGATGGGCGGGAATATGCCGCCTTTCTAGACGGCGGAAGCGGGCCACTTGTTCTTCTTGCTTTTGTATATACCCTTCGTACTTAATCTGTATTTCCACCTGCTCCCGAACCGCCGGCTCCAAATCAGGTAGATCCGCCAACTCCTTTAAGAGACCATAGGTCATTTCCGGCCGGCGCAAAAGTTCCGCCAGGCTCATATTGCGCCTTATGGGGCTTAAGCCTAACCTTTCCAAGGCCCGTCCAGTCTCCTGGGTGGGGGTTATCTGCCCAGCCTTTAGCTGGGCAATTGCCCCCTTCAGGGCCGCCCTTTTTTGGACAAAGGCCTTGTACCTTTCCTCCCCTATGAGGCCCAGTTCATGGCCCTTTTCCGTCAGCCGCAGGTCGGCATTGTCCATCCGCAAAAGGAGCCGATATTCGGCCCGGGAGGTGAGCATCCGATAGGGTTCCGCCACACCCTTTAGAACCAGATCATCCACAAGTACACCAATGTAGGCCTGGGAACGATCCAAAATAAAGGGTTCCCTCCCCTGGACATAGAGTCCAGCATTGATCCCCGCCATTAAACCCTGGGCTGCCGCCTCTTCATAACCAGAGGTCCCGTTGATCTGGCCTGCACAATAAAGGCCCGCAATCCCTTTTACCCGTAAGGATAATTCCAATTGGGTGGGATAAAGATAATCATACTCGATGCCGTAGCCGGGCCGAACCAGCCCAACCCTCTCCAGGCCCGGGATGGTCCGCAAAATTTCCAGCTGGACATCCTCTGCCATACTGGTAAAGAGGCCCATCACATAATATTCCTTGGTTTCCCAACCCTCCGGTTCCAAGAATAATTGATGGCTGGTCCTATCGGCAAACCTAACCACCTTGTCCTCGATGGAGGGGCAATAGCGGGGCTCGGCACCCAACAGAGGTTGGAGGCGGAAGGGGCTGCGGTCCAAATTTTCCCTAATTATGCGGTGGGTTTCTTCCGTGGTGTGGGTCAAATAGCAGGACAACTGCTCACCCCCCGGTTCAAAGGGGACCGGTTCCAGGGAAAAGTAAAGGGGTTCACTGCTCCCCGGCTGTTCCACCATCCGGGAAAAATCTACGGTATCCCCCGCCACCCGGGGGGGCGATGTGGTCCGGAAACGGCCCATTTCAAATCCCAGGTCCTGGAGGCATTGGGACAATTCTCCGGCGGAAAGTTGTCCCCCCGGCCCACCGGCATACTTTACCTCCCCCAAATAAATTTCCGCATTGAGGTAGACCCCGGTGGCCAAAACCACCGCCTTGGCCCGGAAGCTGAGGCCGGTTTTCACCCGCACCCCCACCACCGCCTGTCCTTCAAGAAGTAGGGAGGCCACCATGCCCTGCCGCAGGTCTAGGTTCTCCTGGCTTTCCAAAACCTTGCGCATCTCCCATTGGTAGCGATGCCTATCCACCTGGGCCCTCAGCACCCGCACTGCCGGGCCCTTGGCCGTATTTAATACCCTAATTTGGAGGCGGCTACGATCGGTGTTGCGCCCCATCTCGCCCCCCAAGGCATCTATTTCCCGCACCAAATGCCCCTTGGCGGGGCCGCCAATGGCGGGATTACAGGCCAGTTGGGCTATGTTCTCCAAATTCATGCTCAGCAATAGGGTTGCCAAGCCCATCCGGGCCGACGCCAAGGCCGCTTCACAACCAGCATGGCCGGCACCGACCACTATCACATCATATTCCTGGCCTTGAGTCATCCATCCATCCCTCCCCTAATACCCCCAAAACTGAGAAAAGAATATCTTGGCCCATAATCAACCACCCGCCACTTCCCGCCCAGGGTCCCAAAGGGCGGGAAGGAAAATAATCCGCACGGCAGTACTACTTTCCCACACAAAAATCGCTAAAGATCCGCTGGATAATATCCTCACCCACAACATCCCCGGTAATTGCACTGAGGTGTTCCCAGGCCTCCCGCAGGTCAATGGCAGCCAGATCCACCGGCATTCCGGCATCCAGCGTCTCCAGCACACCCTTAAGGGAATCCCTGGCTCCCATAAGGGCCTCCCTGTGCCTGGCATTGGAAACCAATACAGATTCTCCACTTCGGACCTCCCCGGTAAAAACCATCTTGGCGATGACTTCCTCCAGCTCCTCCAGCCCCCATCCCTCCTTGACGGAAATTTGCAGGGTTGGAATTGTGGGAAAGCGCCGCTTCAATTCTTGGCTCTCAATGGCAGAGCCGATATCAATTTTATTTACCAAGATGATGGCCTTTTTATCCCCCAGCATAGCCATTATAGCCCCATCCTCCTGCGTCCAACCCGCCTGGGCATCCAGGAGCACCAAGGCCAGGTCCGCCGCAGCCAAAAAACGCCGGGTCTGTTCAATTCCCAACCTTTCCAGCAAATCTTCAGTGGGGCGGATGCCGGCGGTATCCATTATTTTTAGGGGGATCCCCCGGATATTGATATATTCCTCTATCACATCCCTGGTTGTACCCGGAATGGCCGTGACCAGGGCCCTCTTTTCCCGCAGGAGGGCATTGAGAAGACTGGATTTTCCCACATTGGGCTTCCCCAGAATAATGGTCCGCAAACCATCCCGAAGGATCCGCCCCTGCTCCGCCGTCTGGAGCAACTGCTCTATTTCCTCCTTTATATCCCCACAGCCGGCCTGGATCTGGGCCACCGTCGCCTCCGGCACGTCATATTCGGGAAAGTCGATACTAACTTCAACCTGGGCCAAGAGCCCCAGCAGGCGGTCTCGCAGGGGATTTATCCTCCTGGACAGACCTCCACCCAACTGGCCCATGGCGGCCTGCAAGCCAGCGGCCGTCTTGGCCCGCACGATATCTATAACAGCCTCCGCCTGGGACAAATCCAGGCGGCCATGCAAAAAGGCCCTTTTGGTAAATTCCCCCGGCTGGGCTATCCTGGCCCCTTGGGCAATTATCAGTTCAAAAACCCGCTGCAGGGGCACTATACCGCCGTGGCAGTGGACTTCCACCACATCTTCCCTGGTATAGGAGCCCGGGGCCAACATGATGAGGAGGATAACCTCATCAATTACCCGTCCTGATTCCGGCTCCACAATATGGCCGTAATGGGCAGTATATGTAGCCATCTGGCCAACGGACTTTCCCCGGGGGCTCCTAAATATTTTTCCTGCAATGGCTAGGGCTTCTGGCCCACTCATCCGGACAATACCAATGCCCCCCTCCCCGGGTGGCGTGACAATGGCACAAATGGTATCCTCTTCCCCCAAGGTACTCACCCCCTTCTAGAATATTTCCCCCCACCATCGGCAAAAATACCCGTTAGCAACAGAGAAACCCAGTAATGCCATGATTACTGGGTTTTGCTCCCCTTGTTGGTAAGGGACGGGGATACAATTATTCCTCAAGGCCAATGACAACCCTGCGGAAGGGCTCTTCCCCTTCACTGTAGCTGACCATCCCCTTCTCCCCCTGGACCGTCAAGTGGATAATACGCCGTTCCTGGGGGGTCATGGGTTCCAAGACAACCTTCCGCCGCTGGCGGCGCACCCGCTGGCATAATCTTTGGGCCAGATTACGCAGGGTTTCCGCCCGGCGTTTACGATAGGAGGCCACATCCACTATAATCCGCGCCCGTTTGGCACTCCCCCTGTTGGCCGCCAAATTGGCCAGGTATTGAAGGGCATCAAGGGTTCGTCCCCTCCGCCCAATTAGAATCCCCAGATCATCGCCGTCAATCTGAATTTCGTAATACTCGCCCACCTCTTCTATTTGGGTTTCCCCCCGGATACCCATCTTTTCCATAATCTTCTCCAGCAAGCGGCAAGCCTTCACTTCCGGGGCCTGTAACCACATTCTAACCCGGGCTGGCCTTCCCCCCAACAAACCAAGAAAACCCACATTGGCCTCTTCCAGCACCTCATAGTCCACATCCGCCATTTCCTTAGCACCCAACTCTGCCAATCCCGCCTTCAGGGCTTCATCCACCGTTTTTCCCGTTGCCTCAATTGTTTTCATCCGGTACCAGCTCCCCCTTCACCCCAAGTTGCCTGCCGGCAAGAAAATGCTGCAAAATACCAAAAACATTACTGGTAACAAGATACAGGGCCAGCCCAGAAGCAAAGCGAGATGCAAACCAGCCGATCATCAAGGGCATAAACATCATCATTTGTGATTGTTTGGGGTCTGTAGCCATTTGTCTTTGAGTGATAAAGGTAGTGAGGGCAGTTAGAATGGGCAAAATGTAAAAGGGATCGGGAAGGGAAAGATCGGGCAGCCAGAGGAAGATCCCCTCGCCGGCGGGATATTCCATGGCCCGCAGGACACCAAATAGGGCTATCAAAATGGGAAACTGCAACAAGAGGGGCAAACAACCCCCCATGGGGTTGACCCCATGCTTTTTATAGAGGCCCATCACTTCCTTATTCATCTTCTCCGGATTTCCCTTATACTTCTGCTGCAGCTTGGTGAGCTCCGGCTGCAGCTCCTGCATTTTGCGCATGGACATGGTTTGCTTATGGGTTAGGGGCCAGAGGGCCAGCCTGGCCACCAAGGTCAGCCCTATGATGGCCAAACCCCAATTTCCGGTATAGGTATAGAAAAATTCCAGTATCGTCGACATCAAACCGGAAAGAAACTTCATCCTATCCTCTCCTCTCACGGCAATTGGAAGCTTGAAGGCCAACAAATATCAAGGCACCGGATCGTATCCCCCCGGGTGCCAGGGATGACAGCGGACCAAGCGCATGACACTGAGATAAAGGCCCTTGACTGTACCATATCTGGCAATGGCCTCCAAGGCATAGGCCGAACAGCTGGGATAAAAGCGGCAAGTAGGTGCCTTCAGTGGGGAAAGAAAACGACGATATAAGTGCAGTAAACGAAGAAGCAAACCCCTCATTTCTTCACTTCCCACTATTATTTGCTAATTGTTCCCAAATATACCAGCCTTATGGAACAAGTGCCGCAGGGCACCCCTCAAGGTGTCATGGTTCGTCTCCGGTGCTGGGTTGCGGGGAATAACTATTATATCATAGCCATCTTTTAACTCCCCCAAGTGCAGGCGACAGATCTCCCGCAGCCGGCGCCGTATCCTATTTCTTTGTACCGCATTGCCCATCCGCTTCCCCACGGAAAAGCCAAAGCGGGTCAGGGCCATATTGTTGGGAAGCACATAGATAACCAAGTACTTATTGGCATATGACCTTCCCCGGCGATACACCCATGCAAAATCACTTCGCCGCCTGAGACGATTTTCCTTCTTCATAGGACCACCTTTCAGGGCAAACACCACATTAAAAAAGGGTCAGGCGTCAGCACTCCCAGCCCAACCCCTATTCCCATGCTATTTTCCCCCATCTCCCCCTCCGGGGAACACCTTCACCTTTCCCAGCAAATTAGACACAAATTCTCTTTCTACCCTTCAGTCGCCTTCTCCTAATTATCCTTCTTCCGGCCGGGGTTCGCATCCGGGCCAAAAAGCCGTGCTTGCGCTTCCGGGGCCGGCGCTTAGGTTGAAATGTTCTCTTCAAGGACGTGCACCTCCTTAGCCTGCCACAGGGAAAAAAGATAGGCAGCCTCTGCCACCTGTTACTACTGAAAATTATACTTGAGAAAAGCCACTGATGTCAAGGGATCTTGGGAAAGCATCGGATCCCGCGGCTACCAAATACAACTAACCGGCCGGTCATGGGGGAAACCAAACCGGGGTGTTTTTTGTCAGTCCATCCAGATGAGCTTGATCCTTTCCTTACAATATTCATAGGCGGCATGGTCTTGGGGCAAATGCAATAAGACTTGCTCACAAGAGCCGCAGATGTGTCTACCTCTAATATCTAGCCCCGGGCCCTGGCCCCCACAGATAAGGCAAGGGACTGCTTGTATTGTGCCCATGCCACCACCGCTCCCCTTAAGATTTTTTCTCCACCATCTATTTCTATTTTGCCCCTCAATTTCCTGCTCCAACCCTTTATTTTTCTTCTCCGGCTATTATATGAGTAGGGGAGTAATTGTGTTCCGGGTGCCCGGGGAAAAACCCCGCCCAGAACTGGGCGGGGTTGTAGCAAGCATCATTTACTTTGTATTTAGGCTTCGCCGCTGCGTTTTAAAAGTGCCTCCCAATCCCTATCAACCCGATCCTGATATTCCTGGATCATCTCTGGGGTGAGATGGCGGAAACGGCCCTGGGCCTTGAGGAAGTCGGCAACAGGCCTCTTCTTCCGAGGCTTATAGGTTACCTTCCACTCCCCATCCACCACTTCATAGAGGGGCCAGACACAGGTGTCCACGGCCAGCCGGCATATTTCTATTCCATCGGATGTATTGTACCGCCAACCCCTTGGACAAGGAGCAAAGGCGTTAATAAAGGCCGAACCATTTACATCGATGGCTTTCTTTGCCTTGCTAATAAAGTCATTCCAGTGGCCAGGGGAGGCTTGGGCTGCGTAGGGGATGTTATGGGCAGCCATGATGGCCGTTAGATCCTTACGCCACTGGGTCTTACCCGGCACCACATCACCAGCCGGGCTGGTGGTAGTATCGGCAAATTTGGGAGTAGCCCCAGACCGCTGGATACCTGTATTCATGTAGGCACCGTTGTCATAGCAAACATAGACCAGGTCATGTCCCCGCTCCACAGCACCGGACAAGGCCTGAATCCCGATATCATATGTCCCACCATCACCACCAAAGGCAATGAACTTGTAATCATCCTTGATCTTGCCCTGCCGCTTGAGGGATTTATAAGCAGCCTCCACACCACTAATGGTAGCCGCCGCATTTTCAAAGGCGTTGTGAATCCAAGAGCACTTCCAAGCTGTATAAGGATAAATAGTGGTGGCCACCTCCAGGCAACCGGTGGCATTGGCAATAACAACATTGCGATCCTTGGCAGCCATGCTCACCATCCTGGCCACCACCGGGGCGATACAACCGGCACACATTCTGTGCCCGCTGGTAATAAAGGATTCTTGTTGGGATAGTTCCCTTAAGTTTGCCACAATCTTCACCTCCTCCTATTCCCTGACACCCAGGTAATTCAACCGCTTATCAACTTCACCCGTATCGGCTATGCGGGTGAGATGCTTATAAACCTTTTCTATATCGTCCAGCCCAACGTCTCGGCCGCCCAGGCCGTAAATATAATTGATAAGTTTTGTTTCAAAACCACTGCCGTACATTGCCGCTGCGATGTCGGTAAAGACAGGACCGGCAAAGGCATTAAAGGAATCGGCCCGATCCATTACAGCCAGTGCCTTAAGATGACCCAGGGCCTGGACCAGTTCTTCCGCCGGGAAGGGCCTGTATACCCGGGGTTTGAGAAGCCCGGCTTTTACACCTTGGGCCCGGAGCTTATCCACAACCACCTTGGCCGTACCCGCCGTAGAGCCCAAGACCACAATTCCCACTTCGGCATCATTTAGCTTATAGGTTTCAAAAAGCCCGTATTCATGGCCCAGGGTTTGGGCAAATTCCCGGGCAACCTCAAGAATATGGGGTTTTGCCTGAATCATGGCCTCGGCCTGGGAACGTTTAAATTCAAAATAAGAATCCGTTAGTGCCAAGGGGCCGGCGGTAACCGGGTTTTCCAGATCGAATAAGGTCTTTTGGGGCTTATACTCACCGATAAAATCCCGCACGGCCTGATCAGGCAGTATTTCCAAATTTTCCATGGCATGGCTAATAATAAAACCATCCATGCAGACCATGACCGGCAGTTGTATTTCGGGGTGTTCCGCAATTCTTAGGGCCTGGATTGTATTGTCATAGACCTCCTGGCTGTTCTCCGACCACAATTGAATCCAGCCCGAATCCCGCACACCCATGGCATCGCTGTGATCGCAGTGGATATTGATGGGACCACTGAGGGCCCGGTTTACCAAGGGCATGACAATGGGAAGCCTGTTGGATGCAGCAATATAAACAATTTCCCACATCAGGGCCAGGCCGTTGGCAGAGGTTGCTGTCATGGCCCGGGCTCCAGCGGAAGCCGCTGCAACCGTGGCACTCATGGCACTGTGCTCACTTTCAACCGTAACAAATTCTGTGTCAACCAAACCATCATTGACATAGGTGGAAAATATCTGAACAATTTCCGTGGCGGGGGTGATGGGATAGGCCGCCACCACGTCAGGATTTAATTGTTTCATGGCCAGGGCCACCGCTTCGTTACCGGTTAAGGTGACCTTTTGTCTCATCCCTCATTCCTCCTTCCTCTCCTTCTATTCATCCTCCATAATTAGGGCCTTCTTCTTTGTCGGGCATTCCCGGGCACAGATACCGCAGCCCTTACAGTAATCATAATTAATCCCCTTCATCTTGCCATCCTCCACAAGGATAGCATCATCGGGGCAGAAGACCCAGCAGAATAAGCAGTTGATGCAATTTTCCGGGATATAAACGGGTTTTTCCGAACGCCAATCCCCCGTCTTATAGTTTAAGGCATTGCCGGCCTCGGTAATCCAACCCCCGGGGACGGTTTCGCGCCAACTCTTGGTGGTCATTCTCCCTTCACCTCCTGATAGGCGGTCTTAATTGCTTTGATATTTCCCTCTACAATTTGGGGCCGCCCGGCGAACCTTTGGCTAAGTTTCCTTTCCGTATCCTCCACTAGGGAATCCAGTTCCAAAAGACCCGTTACCTTTACCAAGGCACCCAGCATGGGTGTATTGGGGATGGGCCTGCCGATGTTATCCAAGGCAATCTGGTTAGCATCAACGGTATAGACCTCTCCACTGTCGATCCCCAACTTTTTCCTCATTTCCCGGGGGGTTGTCCCGGTGTTAATAATAAAAATGCCATCCTCGGGCACCCCTGCGGTAACATCCACAGAACTACCGATGAGGCTGGGATCAAGGATAACTACAATCTTGGGATTGGTAACATGACAATGCATTTTAATGGGTTCATCGTCAATGCGGGTAAAAGCCTGTACCGGTGCACCCATCCTTTCCGGCCCATATTCAGGAAAAGCCTGAATGAATTTCCCGGCGTCAGAGGCAGATTCTGCCAGCAGAAGGGCTGCGGTTTTGGCACCTTGTCCACCCCGTCCGTGCCAGCGAACCTCCAATAAATTTGCCATTTATATTCCTCCTTCCTTCTCCTTCATCACATTGCTTCCCGTACCTGCCCGCCCCCCGAGCCAGAGAATTGCCACAGCAGCCGGTTTCACCTCCTTTAGCCCAGCTACCCTATGGCAGGCGTTTCGTAGCGGGAATCTGGGATGTATGTTCATAAACCCGGAAAAATACCCCAAAAAATAAAAACCCGATGAGGGGTAAAACTGAGGTTAATTTCCCCGGCTGTTCCCCGCATCAAGTATAACAAATGGTTAAATAAGCGTCAAGAAAAAGGACTGGCACCCCTTCTGACCGCCTCTCATTGGAGCAAATACTGCAGGAGGAGGAGAAGGATAATGCCCGGCACCCCCAAAAAACCTGCCGTCAGGGCCGTAATGGGGTTAATGGGTATCATTAGGGAAAATAGGCCTCCCACCAAATTTACCAACCACAAAAGTACCCCACCAATTATACCGTTGTAGAGAAGCCGCACCAAAATACGAACCGGAACCAAGAGGAGACGGGCTATTAAATACAAAAGAAAAAGACCAAAGGCATAGGCAACGATAACCGTCAGGTTTTCCATTTTCCAACCCCCCCAGAATATTGGTTTCCCCAGCCGCCAACCCCCAAGGGAAAAGAGGCCCCATCTTGCAATGTCCCTCTTTTCTTACCCCTTTATAGCCTCCCGCAGTTGGTCTGGGGGGCCATTTTTAGGAGGTTAGCCCCTGCTACTACATAATATTATATCCAGGGGGGGGATATGTGCAAAAAAACCCTCCTATCTCTCCAAGTCACTGCATCAGACCCTTTCCTGGGGCCCGAGACCTTCCTCCTTGGCCCGGCGCAAAAGGTAAGTATAATGCTTTTGGGCTGCCTGCACCTGATAGATGGCATAGTCCACCAGGTCGGGGTCGGTAACACTTTCAAATACCCTTTTTGCCATCTCCCATTCCCGGTGGGCCTGGGCCACGGCCTGCAAAAGTTCCGGACAGCCCTGGTCCTTGGGACCAACGGCCCCCGCCAAAAAGCGGCTGCTAATATTGTTTATACCGCCATGGAGGGTTTCCATTAGGGCAAAAAAAGACTCCTTCATCAGCCACACCCCCAACCAATTTGTTAGGAATTATAACCAATGCTGGAAGCAACTATACCCCATGGCCGGGGAGAAGGGCCCAAAGGGAGGGACAAGGGGCTTGGACCACTATTTGTTTGCCATTTATTTAACAAGCAAGGAGCCATCCCCCTGTTGGGGTCTATATTGGGTTTTCCTTGGGCATTCAGGACCCTAAGTATCTTTTCTAGGATTAGAGTTAGAATAGATGAAAATGGCCGCCAAAAAAAGGAGGACTTCATCTTGTCCATGCTAAGACGTTCCTTAGAATCCTTTGTTTTTGCCCTGGCCCTGCTGCGCATCACCGGGCGCAAGTCCCTTTCCCAACTAAACTATTTTGATTTCTTCACGGTGGGGGTAGTGGCCAATCTGTTTTCCAAGTATATTTCCGATCCCACACAGGGGAGGGAAATTTTCCTGGCCCCGGTGGCCATCGCCGCCGCCGATGTCTTGGCCAGTAGAATGGCCATCAAAAGTGATAGGGCCCGCCAATTACTAGAGGGGAGGCCTGTCATTTTTATTAAAGACGGTCAAATATTGGAGAAAAACATTGCCAAAATGCACTATAACGTTGCCGAGGTCCTGGCTGCCCTCAGGTATAAGGGGGTTTATAACCTCAATGACGTGGAATTTGCCGTCTTGGAAGTTGACGGAACCATAAGTGTGCTAAAAAAACCCCAGACTAGTCCCCTAACACCCCAAGACCTGAATATCCCAACCTACTATAAGGGCCTGCCCTCCATCATCATTAAGGAGGGAAGGGTCCTTTTGGATAACTTGCGCAAAAACAAGCTCTGCACCAACTGGCTGACAAATAAACTAAAAGACCTGGGCATTAAGGACATCTCCCAGGTCTTCTTGGCTTCCCTAGCCCCAGATGGTTCCTTGTATGTGGACTTAAAAAGCAATTAAAGCCCAGGCAAACAGAGGGACGGTTTGGAGTGCCCCCCTCCTTGCCCGGGCAAAAAACCTAGGGAGCGGCCCCCGCGCTATTTTGGAGGCAAAGAGGGAACTGGCTATGCATTTGTGAGACCCGGCCCGCCCCGGCCAATTTATAAATGCATTGGCCGCGGTCCCTTGCCCCGGGTACTGGGTTGGTAAAGGCCCTGGGATACACCCCCGGTCATTGGCGAAAGGGCCTTTTTTGCCGCCGCTGCCGGATGGCTTTTTAGAGGACCGGGGGCCTTGGCCAGCATGAGTTTAATCCGGTTTAATTGATTTACCTCACTGGCACTGGCATCATAATCGATGGGGGCTATGTTGGCCTGGGGGTAAAGATCCCTAATGGCCTTGATAACACCCTTGCCGGTGATATGGTTGGGCAGGCAACCAAAGGGTTGGATACAGACGATATTCTCCGCCCCCCCCTGAATAAGGCGGAGCATCTCGGCGGTGAGGAGCCAGCCTTCGCCGTACTGATTGCCAAGGGAAACCAGCCTCTTGGCCTCTTGGACCAATTGGTAGATGGTGCCCGGCGGGGAAAACCTGGCAGACTGCCTTAGGGCCCGCCGCATGGGCTGCCGAAACCACTCAATAAGGCGGATAACAAATTCACTTCCCACCCGGGGCCAAAACCCCTGAGACAAATACTTGTGGCCAAATATTAGACCGTAACTGGAGTACAAAAGAAAATCCGTCATATCGGGCACCACAGCCTCCGCGCCCTCCGCTTCCAGAATTTCAACCAGATTGTTGTTGGCCAGGGGATGATACTTAACGTATATTTCCCCCACCACACCGACCTTGGGCTTGGTCAGGCCCCTGATTATCTCCAACCCGGCAAAATCCTGGACCATTTGGGGCAGAAGGCGATTGTACTCCCTTATACTTCCCCGGGCCGCTGCCCGGGAGCAACGTTCAATCCATTGCTGGGCCAAGAGATTAGCCGACCCTTTGATTTTTTCGTAGGGCCTTACCCTATGCAGCAACCTCATTATTAAATCCCCGTACAAGATGGCCAGTAGTCCCCTAAGCAACATGGCCGGGGAGTAGGTGAAGCCGCTGTTTTTTTCTATCCCTTGGGCCGACATGGCAATGACCGGTATCTGGCCATAGCCGGCATCGCGCAGGGCCTTGCGAATAAAGCCCACATAGTTGGATGCCCTGCAGACACCGCCCGTCTGGGTCATCAAAACAGAGACCTTATCCAAGTCGTATTCCCCCGACTTCAAGGCCACAATATATTGGCCCACAGCCATTATGGCCGGATAACAGGCATCGTTGTTCACATATTTGAGCCCCTCATCGATGACACCCGGCGCGTGGGTGGGCAAGACCTCCAAATTATAGCCGCAGGATCTTAAAGCTGCCTGTAAAATGGGAAAGTGTATGGGCGCCATCTGGGGAGCCAAGATGGTATGGTTTTTGCGCATGGCCTTGGTAAATTCCTTTCTTTTCTGCGGCCCATACCGCCGGCGCGGCAGAGCGGCAATTTTTTCCCTTTCCCGCAGTGCCGCATGTAGGGATCTTAGCCTAATCTTGGCTGCACCCAGGTTACTTACTTCATCAATTTTAAGGACAGTATAAATTTTACCCCCGCCGCGCAATATCTCCTCCACCTGATCGGTGGTAACGGCATCAAGGCCACAGCCAAAGGAGTTGAGCTGCACAAAATTTACATGGGCCTTGGTGGAGGTAAACACGGCCGCCCGGTACAGCCGGGCATGATATGTCCATTGATCCAGCACCCGCAGGGGCCGCGGGGGCTGGGCCAAATGGGCAATGGAATCCTCCGACAGCACCGCCAGGCCCAGGCTGTTGATCAACTCCGGTATACCGTGGTTAATGGCTGGGTCTATGTGATAGGGCCGACCGGCCAGCACAATCCCTCCCATGCCCCGCCGCTCCATCACTTCCAGTGTCTCCTCGCCCTTTGCCCGGACATCCCTTTTATAGGCCATCCACTCGTCATAGGCCTTGTCCACAGCCCTGCTTATGGCCAAAAAAGGTATAGCAAAGTCAGATAAGCTGTCCCTTAACCTCCTCTTCAGCCCCGCTTTGCTGGCAAAGGAAATGAAGGGGTTGAGAAAACGTACACCCCCATGGGCTATTTCCTCCACATTGAGCCGGATCACTTCCGAATAGCCAATTACCACCGGGCAATTGGCGTGGTTCACAGTGCCCTTATCCTCAATCTGTTCATAGTATATGGCCGGGTAAAATATAAAATCCACACCCTTATCCAATAGATCCATGATATGGCCATGGGCTATCTTGGCCGGATAACAGGCCGTCTCACTGGGTATGGAACTAATCCCCCCTTCATAGACCCTGCGGCTGGATTGGGTGGAAAGCACCACCTCAAAGCCCAGCTGGGTAAAAAAGGTATGCCAAAAGGGGTAATTTTCATAAATATTGAGCACCCGGGGGATTCCCACCTTACCCCGGTGAGCCCGCTCCGGGGGCAAGGATTTATAGGAAAAGATCCTTTCATATTTGTATCGGTAGAGATTGGGAAGCCCTTCGCCACCCTTCTTGATCCCGGCCCCCTTTTCACAGCGATTCCCCGTTATATACCTGGTCCCATCGGAAAAGGTGTTTATTGTCAGGGAACAATTGTTGCCACAGCGGCCACAGCGGGCCGTCTTGGTGACATAGCCAAAGGCGGACAGCTCTGCCGGGGAAAGGAGGCTGGACTTTTGTCCACTTGCCGCCCCCTCCTTGGCCAGCAGGGCCGCCCCGAAGGCCCCCATCAGGCCCGGGATGCTGGGCCTGATTACCCTTCTGCCCGAGATAAGCTCAAAGGCACGCAGGATGGCATCACCATAAAAGGTACCACCCTGAACCACAATATTCTCGCCCAAATCCTGTGGGTCCTTAACCCGAATTACCTTGTGAAGGGCATTTTTAATCACTGAATAAGCCAGGCCAGCGGCAATATCCCCAACACTGGCCCCCTCCTTTTGGGCCTGCCTGACCTTGGAATTCATAAAGACAGTGCACCTGGAGCCCAAATCCACCGGGTTTTTGGCCAAAAGCCCCTCCGATAGAAAGTCCTCCACGGACATATTCAGGGAGTGGGCAAAGGTTTCCAAAAATGAGCCACAGCCAGAGGAGCAGGCCTCGTTTAAAAATAT